>CAIKNO010000597.1 GCA_903828805.1 uncultured Sandaracinus sp.
CCTGCAGCGCGGTCCGGGGAGGTGCCCCAGGCCCGGGAGGCTTCGGGGCGCTCAGAGCATCGAGACCGGATCGACGTCGACGCTCGCCCGCGCGCCGCCGAGTCCTCGCTCGATCCGCTGCAGGACGTGGTGGGCCACGTGACGGAGCGCCGGCCGCTCCGCACCGCGGAGGAGCAGTCGATGACGAAAACGGCCCCGAACTCGCTCGATCGGCGCCGGCGCCGGGCCGAGCACCTCGACCCGCCCCGAGCGCACGGGCGCGAGCGCACGGGCGTGCTCGGCCAGCGTCGCCGCGGCCGCTTCGCATGCGCTCCGGTCCGCGTGGTCGACGCGAACGGCCACCAGCCGACCGAAGGGGGCGTATCCGAGGTCCCGACGCGCCTCGAGTTCATGCGCGACGAACGTCTCGTAGTCGTGGTGGCTCGCGGCGCGCACCGCCGGGTGATGCGGCTGGTAGGTCTGGATCAGCACGCGCCCCGGCGCGTCTCCGCGCCCCGCGCGTCCTGCGACCTGCGTCAGCAGCTGGAAGGTTCGCTCTGCCGCGCGGAAGTCGGGGAACACGAGCGACTGATCCGCGAGCAGCACGCCCACGAGCGTCACCCCCGGCAGGTCGTGGCCTTTCGTGACCATCTGCGTCCCGACGAGGAGGTCGATCTCTCGACGTCGAACCCGCCCGAGGACGTCCTCGATGCTGTTTCCGCTCGCGGTGTCTCGATCCAGCCGCGCGACGCGGGCCGGCGCGAAGACGCGGGCCAGTGTGTCCTCGAGCTTCTCGGTCCCCATGCCGAGCGGGACGAGCCCCGGCTGCCCGCACTTCGAGCAGGCGCGTCCGACGGGCGTGGCGAAGTCGCAGTAGTGGCATCGGAGCAGGCCGGCCTTGCGATGCTCGGTGAGCGGCACGCTGCAGGCAGGGCAGGTCTCCACCTCACCGCAGGCTTCGCAGCGCAGGCTCGGCGCGAAGCCCCGGCGGTTCAGGAACAGGATCCCCTGGCCGCCGCCCGCCAGACACGTCTCGATGGCGCGATGCAGCGGACCTGAGAGCCGGGGGTCGCCCGAGGGCCCTGCGCGCTGCGTCGCCAGGTGGATGACCTCCACCGGGGGCAGCGTGCGCGAGCCCGGGCGGGCCGGGAGGTCGAGCCGTCGATGGCGGCCCTCGTGCGCGAGCTGCCAGCTCTCGAGCGACGGCGTGGCGCTGCCGAGGACGCACACGGCCCCGGCGCGGTGCGACCGGAGCAGCGCGAGGTCCCGCGCATGGTATCGAAACCCCTCCTCCTGCTTGTACGAGGGGTCGTGCTCTTCGTCGACGATGACGATGCCGAGCCGGTGAACCGGGGCGAAGAGGGCCGATCGCGCGCCGATCGCGAGCGTCACCGCGCCGCTCCTGAGCGCGCGCCAGGCGAGGGTTCGCTCGCGGTCCGTCAGCGCGCTGTGCAGCACCGCGATGTCGTCGCCGAAGCGCGCGCGGAACCGTCCGACGAGCTGGGGCGTGAGCGCGATCTCCGGCACGAGCAGGAGCGCCCCGAGGCCGCGGGACCGCGCCTCGGCGATCGCGCGAAGGTAGACCTCGGTCTTGCCCGAACCGGTGATGCCGTAGAGCAAGAACGAACGGGGCGGGCCGCCGAGCGCATCGACGATCGCGGTGGTGGCCTCGGCCTGGGGGAGCGTGGGTTCCGGCGGGATGTCCGGCTCGACGGGGGTCTGGAAGAACGGGTTCGACGTGTCCTCGTGGGACTCGGTCGTGACGAGACCCTTGCGCTCGAGCGAGCGGACGACCGCCCGCGGGTCGGACACGAGCCCTCCGAGTTCGTCGATGTGCGCGCTGCCCCGCTCCGCGAGCAGGGCGAGCAGGGCCTGCTGCGACGACCCGAGGCGGGGAGGCCGGGGCGCGTCCGCCACGGGCTTCACGAGGGTGCGCGCACGCGTGGCGACCCGCGCCCCCTTGAGCTCCTCCACCCGGTCGATGACGCCCCGGCTCCGAAGGGTCCTCAGCGCGTCGGAGCGCAGGGCCGGCGCCGCGGCGCGAAGGACTTCTCCGACCGGATGAAGATAGTAGTCGGCCGCCTCGACGAGGAACGCCAGAAGGGCGGCATCGAAGAGTGGCTCCGCGTCGAGCAGTCCCCCGATCGGCCGGGCCTCGAACGCGGGTGCGACGTCGTGAACGCGGGTGACGATGCCCGGCAGCGTTCGCCCGCGGAACGGCACGGCCACCCGCACGCCAGGCTGCACGCTCGAGGCGAGATCGTCGCCCACGGAGTACGTGAACGGCTTGCGGCTCGGGATCGGCAGCGCGATGTCGGCGAAGCGGTCCGGCACCGCGACGGTCTGCCCCGGACTGGCCGCCGCGGCAACGTCCCCCCGGGATCGACGTCCTCCTCGATCGGCTTCCCTCCTCTTCGGCCTCGCTCGGGAGGGGCTGCGGGCGGGCCGACGGGTGGCCGGTGGATGCTCAGCGTGGGTCGCCATCCCGCTCGGCCCAGGCGGCGCGCAGCACGATGGCCACGGCCTCGTAGAGGGCCTCCGGGATCTCCTGTCCCTCCTCGAGCGCGAAGAGGCCATGCGCGAGCGGCACGTCCCGCAGCACCGGTACCCCCGCCTCCCGCGCCGCCTGGATCATCCGCTGGGCGAGCTCGTCTTGCCCCTTCGCGAGCACCTCGGGGGCGCCTTGCGAGCCTTCC
The DNA here is from genome assembly GCA_903828805.1 of uncultured Sandaracinus sp. Lineage (GTDB taxonomy): Bacteria > Myxococcota_A > Polyangia > Polyangiales > Sandaracinaceae > Sandaracinus. The sequence continues at coordinate 2,676 of CAIKNO010000597.1, forward strand.
TCATCGAAGCGAAGCGCGACCGCGAGGTGCGTGGGGTTCACGACGAGCACGTCCGCCCGCCGGGCTTGTTCGAGCGCACCGTGCTGCGCGATCTCGTGCCTCAGTCGGTCGCGCGCGTGACGCGTGTGCGGATCGCCCTCCGACTCCTTGTGCTCGCGCTTGCGTTCCGCGGGCGTCATCCGCTGCGCGCGAAGCCACTGCCAGCGCTGCACCACGACGTCGAGGACTCCGACCGCCAGCAGCGCGCCGCCCACGCGGAGCAGCAGCGTCCGCACGAGGGCGCCGACCGCGACGGCGAGGGTGCCGACGGACGCGCCCGTCAAGGCGAGGACGGAGCGGAGCCCATCGCGCAGCGTCACGATGGCGACCGCGAACAAGACCGCGAGCACCAGCAGGGCCTTGGCGACCTCGAGGGCGCGCTTGCGCGACACCAGTTGAGCGAGGCCCGCGAGGGGATCGAGCCGCTCGGGCTTCCACGCGATGGCGTCCATCGACACGAGCGGTCCCACCTGCACCCACGCGGCGAGCGTGCCTGCGGCGAGCGGGGCGAGGAGGAAGGGCGCGAGCGCCACCGCCGCGTGGCCGATGGCCGCCTCGAGCACCGCGCCGGGACCCACGGGGAGGCGCCCCGCCACGGCGTCGATCACGAGGTGCGTGATGTCCTCGTACGCGGCGACGAGCGCCGGCCCCGCGACGCCTGCCGCCATCCCGGCCGCGAGGAGGACAGCCGCGCCCTGGGCCTCCTTGCTGCGCCACACGTCCCCGCGGGCGCGCGCCTCGCGCAGCTTCTTGGGGGACGCTTCCTCGGTGCGTTCTTCGGACACGGCGGTCATCTCCACGATAGCGCCGCATCGAGCGGCATGATCGTCCGTTTCGCCGCATGGTTCGCCGGATGGGGCATGGGCATCGGGCGGTCGCGCAGCCGCGGGGCTGGTTCTCCTCGAGGGTGCCGGCCGACGCGGCGCACGAGGCCATGACCGCGGCGCTCGACGCACGCGAGGCGTCGGGGCGAGGTTGGATCGATCTGACGGTGCAGACGCCGCCGGGCGCGCCGCGGGCCGAGGGGGCGGTCGAGGCCCCACGGCCCACCTCGCGACGGGACGTGCTCCGGACCGCGGAGGAGGCGATCGCCGCGCACCTCTCGCGGCGGGGCTTGTCGGTCGAGGCCGGGCAGATCGTGCTCGCGCCGGGCGCGACGTCGGCCTTCGCGCTCGTCCTGGCCGCGCTCTCTGAACCCGGCGACGCCCTGCTCGCACCGCTCGGCACGCGTCCGGGGCTCGAAGCGCTGGCGCGCACGCATGGCGTGCGGGTGGTGCGCCCGGGCGGACGGTTCGACGACGACCACGTCCCCTTCGACCCGGTGGCTCTGTACGAGGGGATCGATGCGCACACGCGCCTCCTCGTCGTGGGGGCCCCGGCGCAGACGAGCGGCGCGATGCCGACCGCCGACGACCTCGAAGCGCTCGGCGCGTGCGGGGTCCCGCTCCTCGTGGACGCGACGCACGCGTGGTC
>CAIKNO010000598.1 GCA_903828805.1 uncultured Sandaracinus sp.
GACGCTCTACCAACTGAGCTAAGCCCGCAGCGTCGCGACATGTAGCCAACCCGCCGGGGCACGTCAAGCGGTGTGCGAACGGCCCTGTTCACCCATCCGCGGCCGCCCTAGTCTGACCGTGTGCAGTTCGACTGGCAGACCGCGGGCGTGCTCCTCGTCGAGGCCGCGGCCTGCGTCTTCCTGCTCGCGCGTCTCGGCGTGGTGAAGCGGCTCCCGTTTCGCCTCGCAGGGCGTGGCCCGCGGAGCCTGCGGACGGCCCGTTCCACGACCCCCGACGTCCTCGCCTCGTCCCTCGTGCGCCGCCGGCGCCGCTGAAGGAAGTGCCCGTTGCGCCTCGACTCGACCGTGCCCGCGATCCGCGTGGCCACGCAGAACGAAAGACCCGTCCGGCCCGAGGGCGAGTACGTCTTGCTCTGGATGATCGGAGCCCGGCGGACCCGCTGGAATTTCGCGCTCGACCGGGCGATCGGCTGGGCGCGCGAGCTCGACCGACCGCTGGTCGTCGTCGAGCCCCTCCGCGTCGACTATCCGTACGCGAGCGACAGGTTTCATCACTACGTCATCGACGGCATGGCCGATCACGCGCGGGCCTTCGCCCACGAATCCGTGACGTACGTCCCCTGGGTCGAGCGCCTCGCTGGGGATGGCCGCGGCATGCTCGAGGCCTACGCCCAGCACGCCTGCGTCGTCGTCACCGACGACACGCCCATCCCCTTCCTGCGAGGGATGGTGCGCGCCGCCGCAGGGCGGGTGCAGGTGCGGCTCGAGGCCATCGACTCGGTCGGGTTGTTGCCTCTTCGCGCGGCGCCGCAGGTCTTCGGTTACGCGCACGCGTTCCGCCGTTTCTTGCAGAAGACCCTGCCGACGCATCTCGGTCACGCGCCCGCGGCGGTTCCCTTCGACGGGGTGACGCTTCCACGTCTGGCCGCGTTGCCGGACGCTGTCTCCGCCCGCTGGCCCGGGCTCTCGCCAAACGCCCTCGAGAATCCGTCGAGCTGGGTGGGGTCGCTTCCTCTCGACCATTCGGTCACCGCGCTGCGCGAGCGTGGCGGCGACGAGGCCGCCCGCGCCCAGCTCACACGCTTCGTGCGGACGGGCCTCCTGCGTTACGGCGACCGGAGCCATCCGGACCTCGACGCGCAGAGTGGTCTGTCGGGCTGGCTGCACTTCGGCCATCTCTCGGCGCACGAGGTGTTCGGCGCGATCGCAGACCACGCCGGATGGACCCCGGCGCGGCTCGCGGCCAAGCCCACGGGCTCGCGGGACGGCTGGTGGAACGTCGGTCCCGAGGCGGATGGCTTCCTCGACGAGCTCGTCACCTGGCGGGAGCTGGGGCACGTCCGCGCGCACCTCACCGACGACGGCGCCCGCTACGAAGGGGTCGCCGGCTGGGCGCGGGCGTCGCTCGAGGAGCACGCGTCCGACCCTCGCCCCGAACTCTACGACCTGACCACGCTCGAACGCGCGGGCACGTCGGACCCGGTGTGGAACGCCGCGCAGCGGCAGCTGCGCGCGGAGGGGCGCATCCATAACTACTTGCGGATGCTGTGGGGCAAGAAGGTCCTGGCGTGGAGCCCTCACCCTGCGGAGGCGTTCGAGCGTCTCGTGTACCTCAACGACAAGTACGCCATCGACGGTCGAGACCCCAACTCGTACTCGGGCATCGGCTGGGTGTTCGGCAGCTACGACCGGCCGTGGGCTCCCCAGCGCCCGGTCTACGGGCAGATCCGCTACATGACGAGCGACTCTGCCCAGAAGAAGCTCAAGATGAAGGCCTACCTCGCGCGGTGGTCCAGACCCTGAGCGGTCCGGCCAGCGCTGCGCGCCCGCGGCCGCCGATTCTCAGTCGAGGATCTCGCCGACCGGCTTGCGCATGGGAGGCAGATCCTTGTCCCCGAGGCGCTGTCGGAGATTGACCTCGATCGTCCTCGAGATCGCATGCAGGGGCAGGTCGTTCGGGTCCGTCCCGAAGGGCATCTCGATCTCGTCGCCGACGACATCGAGCCCGAAGAAGGCGTACGCGACGATGATGCAGACCAGGGGCGTGAAGATGTGGACGGCGTCCACGAGGCCGAACGGCAGCGTGTAGCAGTACACGGCGGTGATCCGATGGATCAGCGTCGTGTACGAGAACGGGATCGGGGTGCCCTTGATGCGTTCGCACGCCCCCTGCACGTCCGTCATCGACGTCATCGAGGCCTCGAGCACCGGCATGTGAATGGGGTCGATCCAGCCTCGCTTCCAAGCGGTCCGGAGGCGCTCGGCGGTCCCCTGGGTGACCGCGAAGGGGCGATTCGACTCGCTCTTCAGTCGACGGACCTCGTCGGCGTCGAGGAAGCGCTCGAGGTCCGTCAGGTCGTCGTCGTCGCGAAGCGCCAGCCGAAGGGCGTGGACGAACGCGATGGTCCGCCGCACCAGCGCGTCCCGGAGGGCTGCGGCTTCCTCGGCCTCGGGACCCTCGGTCGGACCCACGAGCGTCAGGACCTGACGGGCCATCGAGCGGCTGGTGTTCACGAGCGAACCCCAGAGCTTTCGTCCCTCCCACCACCGGTCGTAGGCCGCGTTGTTGCGGAAGCCCAGGAAGATGCCGAGCGCCACGCCGATCAGCTGGAAGGGAAGAGGCGTCAGGTCGGGATGCCAGTCGTGCTGTTCCTCGAGGTAGGTGACGAACGTCGAGACCACCGCGACGCCCGCGAGGCGGTACTTCGTGCGTGGCAGCTCGCTCCCCTGGTACTTGAAGACCAGGCGCCACCAGGAGATTCGATCGGGAACCAGCATGCGTCGCGTCCTCCGCGGGGGCCCCGCCCGCCGCAGCGTTCAGGGCTTCGGCGTTCGAGGCGCGGGAGAATACCCCAGGTCGCGGGCGCGCACGGTTCGACATGCTCGGAGGCCCGGGCACGATCCCGCCTCGGTGCGCCCGACGCGGCGCTCAGCGCGGCTCGAGGTCCTCATCGAGGAGCGCGTCTTCGAGGTGGGCGAGCTGCAAGTCGGCGCTGACCAGGTCCACGCGGGCGCGAAGCGCGCGGAGCCGTGCGTCTCTCACCTCGTTGTCCGCCTGCGTGACCGAGATGGCCGTACGGGCCCCGGCATCGAAGCGCTCCTGCTCCGCCGTTGCGAGCTCGCCCGCGAGCTGCGCCGTTCGCTCGGCGAGCGCCAGACGGGCCTCCGCGGCCTCGCGCAGCGCGGAGAACCGGAGCACGGCGGCCTCCAGCTGCTGTCGTGTCGAGTCGAGCTGCCGTGCCGCGACCTCGAGCGCGAGGCGCGCCCGCTCCACCTCCATGCGGGACTGTGTGTCGTCGAGGGGAAGTTCGAACGACAACTGCACCAGCCCCGTCACCGCGGCGAACGTGCCGAGCTGCGAGAACGTCTGCCCGACGTCGTCGTAGCCGAGGCCGTGCACGCCGAGCTGCCCGGAGAGGTCGAGGCGCGGCTCGAGTCCGGCCCCCGCGGTGCGGGAGGCTTCCTGGGCGAGCGCGACGCGCGCCTCCAGCTCGCGGACGGCGGGCGAGACGGTGAGGGCGCGCGCGATCGCCCCCGAGGCGCTGCCGCGCTGGTCGGGCAGGGCCGGTTCGGCGGTGTCGAGGCCGTCCACCTCGGCCCCGCCGAGCAGGCGTGAGAGC
>CAIKNO010000599.1 GCA_903828805.1 uncultured Sandaracinus sp.
CGCACCGTCGGTGATCCGAGGCCGCGCTGCGCGGCCGGCGAGCGGCGTGTCGAGGCCGCGGCCGACGCGGGCCTGAAGGCGAGGGTGGAGTCGGGCGTCAGTCGGCCCAGACCTCGCTCGTCTTGACCCTGTGCAGGTGTTCAGTCATCGGATCCAGATGGCCCTGGAGTCCGCCCCCCGCAGGTTGCCTGACCCGACGCGGTCCGAGCCGTCGGCCGAGGGGGCGCAGGGGCCCTGGGTCCCGGTGGGCCGGCTGGTCGAGCTCTGTGCGGGCCCCCAGGGCGCGCGGACCAGCGCCGCCGTCCAGGTGCTTCGAGAGGCCCAGGCCGAGGGCGATCCCGTGGCCTGGGTGGTGCCGCGGGGCGCGGGGCTCTTCCCGCCCGATCTCGCGGCGGCAGGCCTCGACCTCGACGCGCTCGTGGTGGTTCACGTCCCGCCGGAGGACCCCTCGGCCGTGCCCCGGGCGGCCGAGCTCCTCCTGCGGAGCGGTGCGTTCGGCGCGGTGGTGCTCGATCTCGGCATGATGGTGCCGCGGGGCGTGGCCTGGCAGGGGCGCTTGCTGGGGCTCGCGCGGGAGCACTCGACGCGGGTGCTGATGCTCGCTCCGCAGGGGCGCACGCAGGCCTCCCTGGGGCCCCTGGTCGCGCTGCGCTTCGACGTGCGTCGGGTGCGGCTCTGCCCGGGCCGATTTCGAGTCGAGGCGCAGGTGCTGAAGGACAAGCTCGGGCTCGTGCACGGGGCAGGGACGGCGCCCGGCGCGGCGGTGAAGGCGGCGAGCGCACGCGGGCCGTCCCCGGCCCCGTCCGTGGGGGCCCCCGACGGGGTCCGGTGAAAGATGGACCTGCCGTTCACGAAGGCCTCACTGGCCGCGTCCCCGGCTGCGTCCCCGGCCGCGTCCCCGGCCGCGTCCCCGGCCGCGTCCCCGGCCGCGTCCCCGGCCGCGTCCCCGGCTGCGGTGTCGGACACGTTCCGACCCGCGGTGCCCCCTCCGCGGATCGCTTGCGTGGACGTGCCCGCGTGGCCGCTCCAGCTGCTTCGGCGAGATCATCCGGAGTGGGCGGGCTTCCCGCTCGCGGTCGTGGCCGACGAGCGCCCCCAGGCGGCGGTGCTCTGGGTGTCGCGCACGGCCCATCAGCTCGGCGTGCGGGTCGGCATGCGGCACGCCGCGGCCCTCGGCTTGTCGCGGGAGCTGCGCGCTGCGCCGGTGTCCTCGGCCCGACTCGCGGAGGCGCGCGCGGAGCTCGTCGGCGCGATGCACCGCTACAGCCCGCGGGTCGAGCCCGACGCCGAGAGACCCGGGGTGCTGTGGGTCGACCCCGAGGGGATGCTCGCCCTCTTCGGCACGCTCGAGCGGTGGGCCGAGGCCTTGTGGGGCGAGCTGCCCGCGCGGGATCTCTTCGGCTCCGTGGTGGTGGGCTTCGAGCGCCTGCGCGCATGGGCGGTCGCGCGGACCTGCAGGGACGCCCGGGTCCTGGCCGATCCGCACGAGGAGGCCCGCCGCGCGGGGCAGGTGCCTCTCGCGCGGCTCGATGTGCCTCCTTCGCTCGAGGACGCGCTCCGTCTGCTCGCGGTGCGCACGGTAGACGACTTCCTGGCGCTCTCGCCGGGGGAGCTCGGGGTGCGCTTCGGTCCCGAGGCCGCCCGGCTGCACGCGGGGCTCGGCGGCCGGACGCGGGCTCCGATGTCCCCGGTCGAGGTGGCCATCCCCATCGCGATCGAGGCCGAGCTCGATCCCCCCGACGACGACCACGCGCGCCTGCTCTTCTGCATCAAGGGTGCGCTGCATGCCTTGATGGGCGCGCTCCGCCTCCGCGCCCTCGCGCTCGGTGGGCTCCGCATCACGCTGCACCTCGAACGGGGTGGCACGCACGTCGAGGTCCTGCGGCCATCGCGGGCGAGCCGCGACGAGGGAACCTGGCTCGAGCTGGTGCGGTTGCGCCTCGGGTCGGTCTCGTGGCCTGCGCGGGTGCAGCGACTGCACCTGGAAGCCGAGCCCGCGCCCCCAGAGGCCGCGCAACTGGCGCTCCTCGAAGGGACCCGGAGGCGCGACCCCGAAGCCGCTTCGCGGGGGCTCGCGCGGGTGCGCGCGGCCTTCGGCGAAGACGCGGTCACGCGCGCGCGTCTCGAGGATGGCTGGCTCCCCGAAGAGCAGTTCCGGTGGGAGCCGGTGCAGCGCATCGCGCGGCCTCGACCGATCCTCGACCCCCGCATGCCGATGCTCGTCCGGCGCCTGTTGCTGCACGCGCAGCCGCTCGCCTCGGACGCCGAGGGCCGGCCGTGCACCGAGCCTCCGATCGCACGCATGACGGGTCCCTACCGCCTCCAGGGAGGCTGGTGGTCGAAGGGCGCGGTGCGCGACTACTGGTACGCGGAGCGTGCCGATGGGGCGTGGCTCTGGCTCTATCGCGACGCGGCGCTCGAACGCTGGTTCGTGCAGGGGATCGTCGACTGAGGGGGGGCTCCGAGGGCGCGTGCAGGCGCGCCCCCGCGCCTCACGGCGCGAAGCCGAAGAGGGCCTCGAAGTTCTCGGACGTGCGCGCGATCACCTCGTCCTCGGAGCACTTCCAGAGCGACGCGGCGAACGCCGCCGTGCCCCGGACGTGCGCGGGCTCGCTCGTGCCGCCCGCCTCCGGCGCGAGGTACGGACAGTCGGTCTCGAAGAGGACCTTCTCGCGAGGCAGCGTCTCGAGCATGCGCGTGAACGCCTCGTTGCGCCGCGCGTTCGCGGGGATCGAGAGCCAGTGTCCGCGCTCGGCGATCTCCCGGGCGAGCTTCACGCGGCCGCCGAAGCAGTGCCAGTCGACGCGGCGCGCGCCCATCTCGACGAGGATCTCGAGCGCCCTGCGTTCCCGCTTGCGGGTGTGGATGATGATCGGCTTGTCGGCCTCGAGGGCGACGGCGACGAGCGCCCGGAACACGTCCTCCTGCGCGCTCCACAGCGCCTCGGGCACCCAGTATCCGTCGAGGCCGATCTCGCCGACGGCGACACACCCGCCGACGTGATCGCGCACCCAGGCCACGCCCTGCTCCGGCGACACGGGCGGCACGTCCCGCGGATAGTCGATGCCCATCGACTCCATCTGCGCGAGGACCGTGTCCACCGGGTAGAACCCGAACGCGGGCTTCACCATCGGCTCGCGGGCGGCGAGCGCACGCACGGCCTCGTTGTCGGTGGGGTTCAGCCCGTTCGAGACGATGGACGTCACGCCGGCGGCGCGCGCCGCGGCGAGCACCGCCTCGAGGCGCGGCGCCAGGTCGGGATGCGTGAGGTGCGCGTGGACGTCGAAGAGCCCCATGTCCTCGTCCTCAACCCGGCGCGCGCGGCGCGGACATGACCTTGCGGGCGCGGCGTTCACGCCCCTCCACCCACGCGAAGATGCCGAGCACGAGCGCCAGCAAGGTCGTGCCCGCGACGAGCCAGAGCCCGAGGGCGGTGACCTCGACGAGCATCCTCCCCAGCACGACGAGCGCGTACCCGAGCAACGCCGCCGCCGAACCCACCGCGACCTGGCCCGCGAAGCGGAAGCCCATGAACGACGAGACGGCGAGCACGACCCCGAGCACCGGCACCAGGAACATGAGCGCCGCGGGCGTCCCGAACACGTCCGGGCCGGTCGCGAGCGCGAGCCCGCTCAGCCCGCGGGGCGTCCCCTGGTCGGAAAAGACATGCCACGGCAGGAAGAACCCGACGAGCAGGCCCAGACCCGAGAACCCGAGCAACACCCGCAGCATCACCGCGAGGGCGCCCGGTCGAGAGGCGACGGGCGCCGAGGGCCCGGTCGCCGCTTCCGCCACGCGCTTCGCGTCGCCGGGTGCGGTGCTCGCCGCGGGCGAGGTCGAAGGGCTCGGGGTCTCGGGTTCCGTCATGGGCGCCTCCGCCGCGGTGCATAGCACGCTGGCGCGCCCGACCTCGAGGGAGCAAGGTCGCGTCCGCCATGTCCGAGCCCTTTCTCGACCCCGCGTTCGTCGCCGATTGTCCTTACGGACCGGGCGGCCTGTTGATCGACGCCGTGCTCTCGGTGGACCGCGAGGCGGGCCGGGTGCGGGCGCGGATGCCGACCCACGACGGGCTCCCGCTCACCCGGGAGCAGCGGGTGCACCCCGTGCGCCATCCCCGCCACGTCTCGGGCGGGCTCATGGTGCACATGACCGGGATGGTCGGCTTCGTGCACGCCTACTACGTCTACGACTTGCGGCATGCCGACGGCTGGATCGGCTACGGCGGGCGCATCCACCAGGCGAAGTTCCGGGCCCTCGCCGCGCCGGGAGAGCCGCTCGAGCTCGAGTGCACGGCCACCCGCGCGCGCCGCGGGGCCAGCCGCGTGGTCGCGCGGTACGACTTCCGGTTCACGCAGGCCGGGCGCTTGATCTACGAGGGCGACCAGACCGCGATGTGGCTCAAGGTCGACGAGGCGACGTCGCTCGCGTCGCTCGGCGAGGGCGACTGAGCGCGGCTTCCGGCGAGGGGCCGCCCGGATATGCGGCGCGCACGACCGCCGCGATCTCGCGCAGCGCCGCGTCGAGCGGTGAGCTCGGCCTCCAGGCCAGCGCGATCGTGCGGTGCGCGCCCCGGGTGGCGAGCGGTCGCACCCGGAGGCCGGCGCGGGGCCCTTCGGTCGGCACGGCGAGCGCCGGAAGCAGCGTGACCCCGACGCCGGCGGCGACCATCTGCACGAGCGTCGAGAGGCTCGTCGCGCGCAGCTCGGTCTCGCGCGCCCGGGCCACCGTGCAGACCTCGAGCGCCTGCGTCCGGAAGCAATGGCCATCGTCGAGGAGCAGCACCTCTTCGCGCCGCAGCTCGGCGGTGGTGACGGGTCCTTCGCCCTTCGCGAGCGGGTGCGAGGGTGGCATCGCGAGGACGAACGGATCGACGGCGATCACCTCGTGCGCGAGCGACCCGATGTCCGCCTCGAGCGCGAGCAGCGCGGCGTCGAGCTCCCCTGCGCCGAGCGCCTCGACCAGCCTCTCGGTCTTGTCCTCGCGCCACGCGGCCGTGAGCGCCGGAAAGCGGGCCCGGATCGTCGGCGCGATGCTCGGCAAGAGGTAGGGCGAGAGGGTCGGCAGAACGCCGATGCGGAGCGTGCCCGCGAACGGGTCCGCGGCGCGCCCCGCGGCCTCGGTGAGATCGTCGGCTGCGACCAGGAGCAAGGCGGCGCGCGCGAGCAGCTCGCGGCCCGCGGCGGTGACGAGCACCTGGCGCGGACCGCGCTCGAAGAGCCGGGCCCCGAGGGCCTCCTCGAGCTGCGCGACCTGGGCGCTCAGCGAGGGCTGCGCGACGTGGCAGCGCTCGGCCGCGCGCCGGAACGAGCGCTCCTCGCCGACCGCGACGGCGTACTGAAGCTGTCGGAGCGTGAACGGATGAGGGGTCGGCTTCACGATAGGACCAAGCTATCACGACGCGGCCGGGGGACCGCGTCGCGCATCGCCTGGCGGGCCCCTCCGACCGCGCGTCGCCGCCGACGAAGGCCGGCACGGCCCCCGGACGCCGCGAGGTACGACGCGGATCCGCTCAGCAGCGGGTCCGGTCGCTCAGGCAGCGCGCGATCGGCGCGCGGCAGGCGGTCATGAAGCAGCTGGGGTCGCTGCACATCCCGATGTTCGAGATCGTGCAGGTCACGACCTCGTCGAGGTACGCGCGCGAGTCGGGGCAGGTCTGCGCGACGCAGCCGGCGAGGCACGAGAGGCTGAACGCCGGAGGACCACCGCCGCCGAAGTCGAAGCAACCGAACACGCACGTCAGGCTCGAGCCGCAGTTGTTGAGCGGGCAGCTGCCGCAATCGCCGGGGCAGTTGATGCAGTCCTCGAGCTGGCTGGGCTCGCAGCGCATGTTGCCGCAGAACGCGCAGGTGCCGCAGTCCGCGCGGCAGCTGGAGCAATCCTCGGTGCCCGAGCAGCGCCCGTCGCCGCAGCCCTCGCAGCGCCCGCAGTCGCCGGGGCACGTGAAGCAGGTCTCTCCCGCCGAGGCCTGGCAGGTGCGGTCGCCGCACGTCGCGCACGCGCCGCAGTCCGCGGGGCAGCTGAAGCAGTCCTCGGTGGGGGACTCGCAGAAGCCGTTCTCGCAGCGGGTGCACGTGCCGCAGTCCTGGGCGCAGCTGGTGCAGGTCTCGCCGCGGGCGGCGTCGCAGCGTCGGTCGCCGCAGGTGCTGCACACGCCGCAGTCGCGCGGGCAGGTGCTGCAGTCCTCGACGCCGCCGCAGGTCCCGTCGCCGCAGGTCACGCAGGTGCCGCAGTCCTCGGGACACTCGGTGCACGACTCGCGCCCCGCGGTGCAGGTTCCATCGCCGCACGTCACGCAGCGGCCGCAGTCGGCCGAGCAGCTGCTGCAGTCTTCGGCCCCGTTGCACGTGCCGTCGCCGCACGTCTCGCAGCGCCCGCAGTCCGAGGGGCAGCTCGAGCAGGTCTCGCCCGTGCCGCACGCTCCGTCGCCGCAGCGCACGCAGGCGCCGCAATCCCCGGGGCAAGAGAAGCAGTCCTCGCCGGCGTTGCACGTTCCGTCGCCGCAGGTCTCGCAGCGCCCGCAGTCGTCGGGGCACGAGCGGCAGCTCTCGGAGGCGTCGCAGGTCCCGTTGGGGCAGGTGGGGCACACGCCGCAGTCGGTGGCGCAGGTGGTGCAATCCTCCATGCGGTCCGGGTCGCAGCTCCCGTCGCCGCACCCGCCGCAGCTGCCACAGTCGACCGGGCACGACATGCACGTCTCGTCGGCGCCGCAGGTGCCGTCGCCGCAGCTCGGGACGACGGCGTCCGGGAGATCGCGGTCGGGGCGTGTCACTTCGCCATCGACCTCCATCATGCCCGCGTCCATGCCCTCGCTCGGGCCGGTTCGAAGGGAGGAGCGGCCGCAGGCGGCGAGCGCGAAGACGGAGAGCAGCAGCGGGCCGAGGACGCGGATCGTGGGCATGAGGGCTCCAGCCAGTGAGACGGGTGAGGCGCACTCTAGGCGAAGGCGCCGCGTTCGGCCAGAAGGCGGGCTCGCCGGGCCAGGCGACCGCGGCGCGCGCCGGATCGGGTGCCCCGTCCTCCGCTCAATGGGGGCGCGGGGCGCGGGACCCCTCCCAGGCGGCGATTCCCGTGTGGACCCCTCCTCGGAACGTGAGCACCCCGAGCACGGAGACCTCGTCGATGCCGCCTGCGGGGCCGAGCCAATCGGTCGTCCCGGCGTGCAGCCAGCGTCCTCCGAGGTGCAGGTAGAGGCCGGTCGCACCGTCGTCGGTGAACACGAGGGGCACGTCGAACCCCAGCCCCAGCGCGAGCGCGAGCCCGGCGCCGTCCTGGCCGAGCGGGCCGGCGGCGAACCCGATGTCGAGGCCGATCGAGTCCACCAGCAAGTCGATGACGCGGTCGTCGCCTTCGAGGTTCGACAGGAAGCGCGCGAGGAAGAGCGGACGAAGGTCCACCGCGACCACCAGCTGTGCCGAGCCCTCGGGACGGACTGCCGCGCCGAGCAGGAGCCCGGCGGTGTCCACGAGCCGTGCCCGCAGCTCGACGTTCGCGGTGGCCTCGACGAGGCCCCCCTCGAAGGCGGCTGCGCCACCGAGGCCCGCGCTCAGGGTCAGGTCGTCGCGGAGCCGACCGTGCGAGGGCTCGGGCCGCTCGGCGCGGGCACTCGTGGCGCCTGCCAGCACGGCGAGGACGATCGTGAAGGTCCGAAACACGGGCCGCGAATGTAGGCTGCCCCGCCCCGCGGCGCGAGCATCTCCGGACGGCGAAGCGGGACCGTCTGCCTGGCCCTGGCTTCGATGTGGGGTTCGTAGCCCGGTGGCAGGGTGGTGAACGGGCCTCCATGCCCGTGGCGACGACGCGTGGAGCAGAGCGCTCAGCGCACGGCGAACGGCGCCGAGACCGCGACGCCGACCCACGGCGGCGCGGGGAGGTCCCGCGGATCGCCCGGGAAGGGCGGGGTCGTGACGAGCGCGCGGAGCGTGCGGACCTCCGTCCACGTTCGGATGCAGACGATCGTCTGCTCCGCGTTGACGAAGGCGCCCGGGCCCGCCTGCGTCGTCGGTAGCGTGGTGCCGACGTTCGAGCCGACGAGGACGAGCGACTGCTCGCCCGTGCGGACCGCGCGAACCAGTCCGACGCCGTCCTCCATCGGCGCGCTCCAGAGCGCTGCGCCCGGGCGGGCCACCCCCGCGGTGGCGGTGTGGGGTGCGGGCCGAGATTCCATCGGGAGGCGAGGGGCCTCTCGCTTGCGGATCGGTCGGAGAGGCGGGACGATACCGCCGATGCCGATGAAGCCGCGCCTGCGCAAGACGGACGACTTCCGGAAGCTGCTCTCGGACTCGGGGATCCGGGTCACCGAGCAGCGTCTGGTCATCCTCTGCGAGCTCGAGCGGCTGAAGATGCCGATCAGCCATCCCGAGCTCACCGAGCGCCTCGCCGGGCCCTCGCTCGATCGCGCGACCATCTACCGGAACCTGCTCTCGCTCGCCGAGGCGGGTCTGCTCGTGCGCACGCAGCTCGGCGACGGCGTGTGGCGCTACGAGTTGCCGCGGACGACCGCGACCAAGCACGGCGCGCATCCGCATTTCGTGTGCACCGACTGCGGCGACATCGCCTGCCTGCCCGAGAGCACCGTGACGCTGTCCCCCGACGTGTCGGGTCGGGTGGTCGCCGAGGTGCAGCTGCGCGGCCAGTGCGGCGAGTGCAGCGATCCTTGAGTCGCGAGGCGGCGTCTCGAGGGCGCCTTCGTCGTCGGGGCCTGTCCCTTGCCGAGCGGTCGCGGACGCAGTAGTGCGCCGACCTTGACGGACCCCACGACCCAGCTTCCCCTCACCGTCCGCGTGCATGGGCGCGGCGACGCGCCCCTCGAGGGCGTGCTGCGACTCATCGAGGAGGCGGCCCGTCCGCGGCCTCTGCCCGAGGTGCTCGCGGCCCTGTGCGCCGAGGTCTCCGACATCACGGGGTGCGAGGTCGTGAGCCTCTATCTCCGCGAGTCCGAGGGCGAGGGCGATCAGCTCCGGATGGCGGCGAACGTCGGCTTCCCCGCCGGTGCGGTGCACAACGTGCGGCTGCGCGTCGGCGAGGGCATCGTCGGGCACGTGGCCGAGAGCCTGCGTCCGGCGACGCTGGAGCTCGCGCCGACCGATCCGCGCTTTCGCGCCTTCCCCGAGCTCGGCGAGGAGCGCTTCCCGATCTTCCTCGCCGTGCCCTTGCTGATCGGACGGCGCGCGGAGGCCGTCGTGGTGCTGCAGCGTGCGAGCGGACCCTTCGAGGAGGGCGAGATGGTGCTCGCGACGGCGCTCGCCGCGCCGTTCGCCTACGCCCTCGAGCGTGCCCGGGTGCGCCGCTCGGAGCAGGCGCCCTCCAAGGAGTCACGACGTGCGCGGCTCGTGGGTCAGGCCACGTCCCCGGGCTCGGAGCTCGGCCGCGTCGAGACGCTCCCGACGTTCGAGGGGCTCGCGGCGATCGGTGGCGCGCAGGAGGCCGAGCGCGGCGATGAACCTCCGGCCGCGCGGGTCGCGCGGGTCACGGCGGCGTTCGAGGGCCTCGCGAAGGAGCTCGCGCGGGTGCGGCGCAAGGTGGCCCCGAAGCTCACGCCTTCGCACCGCGACGCGCTCGAGTCGCTCGCGTTGCTCGAGAGCGACTCGCGCTTCCACGACGCGCTCTCCGACGAGGGCAAGGAAGGCAACGCGGCCCTCGCGCTCCGCAAGATCGCGCGCGGCTACGCCCAGGTGCCGTACCGGGCCCCGGCCGGTGCGCAGGGCTGGCTGCTCGAGCGGGCGGAGGAGGTCGAGGAACTCTGTCTCCTCGTCGCGTCGCGCGCGGTCGGCGAGCGCGTGCCGTCGGGCCACGCGGTCCTGCTCTTGCCGGAGCGACTCGGCGCGATCGTGGCCCTCGCGGCGGCCGCCCACAAGGTCGCGGCGATCGCGGTCGGTCACCACGTCGATCCCGAAGGGCTCGGTCCGGCGATCGCGCGGGCGTCGGGCATTCCGGTGGTCGCCGACGTCGGCGGGCTCTTCGCGTGGGCGCGCGTCGGGGACGTCGTGCTCGTCGACGGCACGGAGGGCCTCGTCCGCGTGAACCCGAGCGGGACGCAGATCACCGGGTTCCGTCAGCGCGGGCGGGAAGGGAAGGCGAGTCCCGGGACGGAGTCGGAGCGATGACGGACCTCGCCTTTCCGGTCGAGTGGGTCGCGCTCGCCGCGGCGCTCTTCGCGGTCGCGGCCTACGCGCACCATCGGTTCTGGCTGCGGCGGCTGACGGTCCCGCAGCCGTACGCCGCGCACGTGCGGATCGCGACCCCGGATGGCTCGGAGTTCGAGCTGCGCCGGGTGTCGCCGTCCGTGCCTCGGGCCGACGCGGTGCCCGTGCTGCTCGTGCACGGCGTGGCCATCGATCACCGCAACCACGACCTGCTGCCGGACCTTTCGCTCGCGCGGACGCTCGCCGCAGAGGGCCGCGACGCGTGGTTGCTGACCCTCCGCACCGGCCGACCCGACGTGCGGTTTCGCGAGCGAGGGGGGATGACCTTCGCCCACATGGTCGAGCACGACCTGCCGCTCGCGGTGGCCGAGGTGCGCGCCCGGACGGGCGCCCGCGCGCTCGACTACGTCGGATTCTCGATGGGCGGAATGCTCCTCTACGCATCGCTCGGCCGCTCGGTGGCCGCGGCGGAGATCCGCCGGGTGGTCATCATCGGTTCGCCGGTGCGGGTGAGGCGCCCGGGGCTCGGCTGGGCCGCACGGTGGCTCGCGCGGATGCCCGCGCCGTTCTGGCCGAAGCTGCCGCTGCGTCTGCCGTCGGTGATGGTGGCCTTCGTGTCGGAGGCGTTCTGGACCCCGATCCACCACCACGTCTGCAACCCCGACAACTTCGCGCCTGGCGTGATCCGGCGCACGCTGATGACCATCCACGACATCCCGGGGGCGCTCTGCCGCGACTTCACGCGGTGGGCGGGGCACGGCGGTCCCATCGACGTCGGCGGCGTCTCGGTGGAGGCGGGCCTCGCGGCGTGCGCTCAGCCGGTGCTCTTCCTCGCGGGGCAGGCCGATCGCGTCGCGCCGCCCTCGTCGGTGCGCGCGGCGTTCGAGATGTGGGGACGGGACCGGGGCGAGGTGGACAAGTCCTTCGTGCTGCTGTCCGCGGACGCGGGGTGCTCGGCCGATTACGGCCACGGCGACCTCGCGTTCGGCCGGATGGCGCCGGCGGAGGTCTTCGCGCCGGTCGAGAGGTTCCTCGGGCGCTGAGCACGTCGGGTCTCCGGGTCCGCGCGTGGTTCGCGGGCGAGGGGACGGAAAGAGAGGGCGCGTGCGCGCGTACACCGTGCTGCGGTTGCTGGGGCCGGGGTCGATCTTCCTCTTCGAGGAGCATGTCCGGAGGCTGGGCGAGGCGAGCCGCCCGGCGCTGCAGCGCTTCTCGGAGCGCGCGCTTCCCGGGGTCTATGCGGCCGTGTGGGATGGGACGCTCTCGGTCACGGCGCGACCTGGGTCGCGGCTCCGCGAGGGGATGCGCAGCCGGACCGTCGTGTCGCCCTTCGCGTCGCATCGCGGGCGCTTCGCCAAGCCGGCACCGCCGTGCGGATACGACCTGGTGCGCGCCGAGGGGGTGGTGTCGCTGCTCACCGACGGTCCGGGGCGCCTGCTGCACGAGGCCTGCGTCGCCGGGCTCGTGGCGTGGGATGGTGCCGGGCTCGTGCTCGTGCCCGAGGACGTGCCGCGCGTGGCCTCGACCGCGGAGGCCGCGCTCGCGGGCCGTCTGGCCCATCGTCGAGCGCCCCTCGAGGTCGAGGCGGGCTGGCCGCTGCTCCTGATCAACGCGGTCGTCGGGACGTGCAGCATCGACGGGGCCCCGTTTCCCGCCGACGCTCGCGCGGCGATCGATGCGGCGCTCGGGTCGCCGGCGCGCCCCGTCGGCTGAGGGGCCGACCGTTCGCGGTCGGCGCGCTCGGGGCTATGCTCGCGCCATGTCGACGCGCCTGCCCCGCCTGATGACGGCCACCGGTCCAATCCTCGCCACGCTTCTCGCGCTCGCCTCGCCGGGGTCGACCGCGCACGCGCAGGCGCCGACGGCCGCGGAATTGCCGGCGGTCTTGCGGCCGTGGATGTCCTGGGTGCTCGCCGACCAGCCGCTCTATGGGTGCACGCCCCGCGAGTCCGCCTCGGGGGCCGACGCGTCGGTCGCCGACCCGGTCTGCGTGTGGCCGGGCGCGCTCACGATCACGGTCGGCGCCGAAGGCGGCACGTTCTCGCTCGACGCGACCCTCGACCGGCGCTTTCCGCTGGTCTTGCCGGGGAGCGGGATGCACTGGCCGATGGAGGTCCGGATCGATGGCGTGCCCGCGCCGGTCCTCGCGTCGTCGGAGCAGCCGACCGTGTGGGTGTCGCCCGGTTCGCACCGCATCGAAGGGCGCATCGCGTGGGCGGCGATGCCCGACACGCTCGCGGTGCCGCCTGCCGTCGCGCGCGTCGTCGTGGTGCGTCAGGGCGTCGCGACGCCGGCGCGCCGAGGCACGAGCGGAGAGGTCTGGCTGCGCGCGACGGACGCCGAGACCTCGGAGGCCGAGGAGGTCTCGCTCGAGGTGCACCGCCGCCTCGCCGACGGCTCGCCGGTGGAGCTCACGACGTCCATCCACATCCGTGCGGCCGGCCGAGCGCGGGAGCTGAGGCTCGGCAACGTGCTGCCGGCCGGTGCCGTCCCGGTCGAGGTGTCGGCGGACTTGCCCGTGCGCTTGCAGGCGACGGGCGCGCTCACGCTCCAGCTCCACGCCGGCACCTTCACCGTCGAGATCCGCGCCCTCGTCGCGGGTCCCGAGACGCCGTTCCGCCGTCCCGCGCTCGACGCGCCGTGGCCGCCCCAGGAGATCTGGGTGTGGGCGGCGGACGAGTCGTTCCGGCAGGTGCAGGTGGAGGGCGCGACCGGCATCGACCCGCAGCGCACGTCCCTCCCCGAGGCGTGGCGCGCGTACTCGGCGTACGTCGTGGGGCCCGACACGCAGCTCTCGTTGAGGACGATCCGGCGCGGTGAGCCGACGCCGCCGCCCAACGAATTGCAGCTCCGGCGCAGCGTGTGGCTGGACCTCGACGGCACGGGCTTCACCGCGCAGGACCAGCTCGAGCTCACGATGCACAGCGCGCACCGCGTCGAGCTCGCCGAGGGCACGCTCGGCCGCGTGAGCATGGGCTCGGTGGACCAGCTCATCACCGTCGCGGACGAGGGTGGACGGCCCGGCGTCGAGGTGCGCGCGGTGCGGGGTTCGATCCTGGCCGAGTGGAGGCAGGACGGTCCGGTCTCGAGCCTGCCGGCGGTGGGATGGTCCGAGGATGCGCAACTCTCGACGACGGTCTTGAACCTGCCACCGGGATGGACGCTGCTCCATGCGGGCGGGGTCGATCACGCGCCGGGCACGTGGCTGCGGCGCTGGAGCCTGCTCGGGTTCTTCGCGCTCCTGCTGATCACGGCGGCGGTGTTCCGTGTGTACGGGGCGGCGTGGGGCGCCCTCGCGTTCGTCGGCGTCGGCCTCGGCTTCCACGAAGAGAGCGCGCCTCAGTGGGTGTGGTTCGTGCTCGCGGCCCTGCTCGCGCTGCACCGCGCGCTCGGCGGACGGCGCTTCGAGCGCGTGGTGCGGCTCGCCTACGGCGTCGCGTTCGTGGCCGCGGTGGGTCTGACGGTCTGGTTCGCGGCGGACCGATTCAAGGTCGCCTACCATCCGACGCTCGCGAACCCCGACGCCGCCGGCATCGCCTCGACGGGCTTCTCGCTGACCTCGCGGGCCGAATCGGTCCCGGTCGCCGTCGCGCCCAGCGCCCCCGCCGCCGCGCAGGCGCTCGAGGAGGGCGGAAGCGGCATGTTCGCGCGAGGCCAGGCGTACGCTTCGGCGGCGTCCGACTCGGACGAGGCGGGTCGCTACGATGCGTCGTGGGTGGACCCGACGGCGATCGTGCAGACGGGGTTCGGCGTGCCGACGTGGACGTGGAGCCAGAGCACGCTCGCGTTCGAAGGTCCGGTCGCGAACGGGCACCGCATCGCGCTCTACCTCGCGCCGCCGTGGCTGACGCGGACCCTCGCGGCGTTGCAGGGATTGCTGGCCCTCGCGCTGCTCGCGATGTCGCTGCGAATGCGACCCCGAGGGCCCACCGCACCCGCCGCGGGCGGTGCACCTGCGGACGCGCCGGGGGAAGGAGCCTCACCCGCCGCCGCGCTCGCCGTGGCGCTCGCGCTCGCGCTCGCCGCGGGTCCCGCGCACGCGCAGGAGGGCCCTGCCGCGTCGTCGTCGGGCGCGATTCCGAGCACCGAACTCCTCGGGCAACTGCGCCAGCGTCTGCTGCTTCCGCCGGTGTGCGGAGACCACTGCAGCGAGGCGGGCGCGGCACGCGTGGAGGTGCTCGGCGATCGCATGTCGATCGAGCTCGACGTCCACGCCTCGGCGGCCTCGGCGTATCCGCTCCCCGGACCGAGCGACACCTGGGTGCCCGACACCGTGAGCCTCGACGGGGTGGATGGCCCCGCCCTCGTCCGCCTCGAGAGCGGCTTTCTTCACGTCCGGGTGCCTCAGGGGGCCCACACCGTGCGGATCGTGGGGACCGTCTCCGGGCGTGACGCGGTCACGCTCGCGTTCGGGCGCGCGCCCCGCACCCTCGCGGTCGCCGCGCGCGACTGGGAGGTGGATGGCCTGGGCGGGGAGGGTCACGTCTCGGAGTCCATCCGGCTCCGGCGTCGTCTGACGGTCGACGCCGGCGGCGGCGCTTCCGAGACGAGCGCCGACTTGCCGGCGTGGCTCGAGATCGAGCGGCGCCTCGATGTCGGGGTGCGGTGGACGTTGCGCACGACGGTCCGGCGTCGGTCGCCCTCGAACGCGCCGACCGTGGCGCGCATCCCGCTGCTCGAGGGCGAGTCCGTGACCGACTCGGCGGTCGCCATCGAGGACGGGCACGCGGTCGTGACGCTCGGGGCCGGGGAGTCCGAGCGTGCGTGGGGGTCGGTCCTCGATCCGCGCCCGACCGTGCTCTTCCGTGCGCCCTCCGACGGGCGCCTCTCGGAGGTGTGGTCCCTCGCCTGCAGCCCCCTCTGGCACTGCGAGTCCGAGGGCCTCGCGCCCACGACGACCGCCGCGGCAGGCGTCTGGGAGCCGCGCTTCCATCCGTGGCCCGGGGAAGCCCTGACCGTCTCGCTTCGAAGGCCGTCGGCGGCCGAGGGCAGCACGGCGACCGTCGATCGGGCGTCGCTCACGGTCCGGCCGGGCACGCGGCTGACGATGGTCACGCTCGACCTCGGCGTGCGCACGAGCACGAGCTCGCCCCTGTCGATCACGCTGCCCGAGGGCGCGGCGGTGCGCAGCCTCACCGTCGATGGCGTCGCGCGTGCGCTGCAGCGGGAGGGCGCGGCCGTGGCCGTCGCGCTGCAGCCCGGCGCGCACGCGATCGTCCTCGAGTGGCAGGAGCCGCGCGGGTGGGGTCTGTCGTACGCCACCCCGGCGGTCTCGCTCGGCTCGTCGTCGGTGAACCTCGAGCTGCGCGTGGAGGGCGGCGCCGACCGCTGGATCCTGTGGGTCGATGGGCCGCCGTGGGGCCCGGTCGTGCGCTTCTGGTCGTCGTTGTTGCTCGTGATCGGCCTCGCCGTGGCCCTGGCACGCCGACGCGGGTTGCCGCTCCGGTTCCACGACTGGGCGCTGCTGCTCGTCGGGCTGACTCAGGTTCATCCGGTCGCAGCGCTCTGCATCGTGGGGTGGTTCTTCCTGCTCGAGCACCGACGGACCACGCCCGTCGCGTCACCCTTCGTGTTCGACGTCCGGCAGCTGCTCGTGGTGGGCGCCACGTTCGTCGCGTTCGCGCTCCTGATCTGGGCCGTCGAGGCCGGGCTGCTCGGCGATCCCGAGATGGGCATCGAGGGGGCGGGTTCGACCCGGGAGAGCCTGCGCTTCTTCGTCGACCGCAGCACCGGCGCGCTCCCCGAGGCGGTGGTCTTCAGCACGCCGGTCTTCGTGTTCCGCGTGCTGATGTTCGTGTGGTCGCTGTGGCTGGCGCTCGCGATGCTTCGCTGGGCGCGGTGGGGCTGGGGCGCGTTCCGGCAGGACGGACTGCTCCGCGCGCTCCACACGCCGCGTCCGTCATCGCCTCCGGCGGTGGCCATCGAGCCGCCGGTCGAGCCTCCTTCGGCGGAGCCGGGGCCCCACGATTGACGCGCGGCCAGCCGCCTCCGTAGGCTGACAGGGCTCCCAGGGCGTCCGGGGCATGGTGCCAGGAGGGCTGTATGGTTCGCTCGCTTCGAAGGATTCCCTTGGCGTACGACATCCTCTCCGCGCTGGGCCGCTCGGCGTCCGTGTGGCTCGGCTGCGTCTGGCTCGCCTCCTGCGCCGCGCCCCGGGAGTCCTCCACGATCGTCCGGGTCGGGATCCGCACCGATCTCCCGGAGGCCTTGGTCGGGGGTCTCGCCCTCGAGGTCACGGTCTCGGCCGACCCGGAGTCCTGCCTCGGCGAGGCGTGCGCGTTCGAGGCCCGATCCGCGCGTCCCGTTCGCGAGGTCGATCCGCTCCCCGCGGACGGCCGCGGCGAGGGGCTGCGGTCGAGGGCGGGCGTGCGGGTCGCCGAGTTCCGCGGGGTGGCTTCCGGGTCCTACCGCGTGAAGGCGGCGTTCGTGGGTCCCGACGGGATCCGTCACGAGAGCGAGCAAGCGCTCCTCGCGGCGGAGACCGATGGCGTGTTCGACGTGCTGCTCTCGATCTTGCACGCGCCGATCGCGGCGTGCGACGACGACTGCGCCTGCCCGTGCGCGGAGGGCGAGACGTGGCCCGATGGGGCGGCCGGCCACGCGACGCCGCTTCCGCGGTGTGCCCTCTTCCCCTTCGTGGAGGACCTCTCGACGTGCGAGTGCGAGGTGGACACCGATTGTGCCTCCCTCGACGTGAACGGCCTCGATTGTGGGGTCGTGCAGTGCGTCGATCATCGCTGCGCGATGGCCGCAAGCGACGCGGCCTGCGACGCGACCGAGACCTGTCGCGTGGCGCCGGATGGCTCGTATGCATGCGACGGCGTGACCTGCCGGGGTCGAGGCGTGGGGGCGCCCTGCCGTCCCTCCGTCGGCCCCTGCGACCTCGAGGAGACGTGCGCTTCGGAGGGGGGCGCGTGTGGTGAAGACCAGCGTCGGGCGGAGGGCGAGGCCTGCAACACCCTCGACGACACGGGCAACACCGTCGCCGGCCGCTGTGTGGTGCAGGAGGGAGGGGGCGTGCCTCTGTGCGTCCCCGATTGCGTCCGAGATGCCGACTGCGACGACGAGATCGACTGCACCGACGAGGTCTGCACCCGAGGTCTCTGCGTGCCGACCCCCATCGCGTCCCGGTGCGACGATGGCGTTCCCTGCACCGAGGACGCTTGCGATCCCGCCTCCGATCTGGCGACGGCGTCCGACGGTTGTCGACACAGCCTGCGGGCCGCGGGCTCTTCCTGCAGCAACGGCACCTACTGCGATGGCGACGAGACCTGCGATGCCGCAGGGGCTTGCGTGCGTGGCCCCGCGCGCTGCGGCGACGAGGACCGCTATTCCGGGTGCGACGAGGCGAGCGGTTGCGTCACGAGGGTCGGCTGCTCGTTCGGGGCGGCGGATGCTGTGGCCCAGTGCGCGGTGCAGATCGGGGCGCTCGTCCCCGAGCCGACCGCATGGTCCGCCTGCGGGCGCAGCGGCACGGAGGCGGAGTGCTCGCGGGTCGGCGTTCAGGAGCGTGTGGTCTACTCGGTCGGCTGCGCCGCCCTCGGCTTTTGCGCGGTCAACGTGGAGACCGAGAGGCGGGCTTGCGAGCTGCCCTTCGTCGAGGACGTCCCGTGTGCCGCGGACACCGTGGTTGGTGCGTACTCCGCGTGCGAGTATCCCGACGGGACCTGCGCTGCGTCGGGGTCGCGTACCCGCACCGTGACCAGGTCGCGCTGCACGGCCGCGGGCACGTGCGAGAGCCAGAGCACCGTGGAGACCGACGTCGCGGGGTGTACGCGGGTGGTCCCGGACGGCACCGCGTGCCGTGCGCCGTCGCGGTTCCTGGGCCCATGCGGCGGGTTCCGTTACGAGTGCAGCCTCAGCGGCACGCGGTCCGTCGCGACGACGCCGCTGGTGTGCACGGCCGGCAGGTGCGGGGCTGGGACGACGGTCATGTCGACGGAGGCCTGTACGCGCCCCTTCGAGGCGCGGGGCTGCTCCGTCGATGAGTGCTCGTTGGGGCTCGGCCGATGCGATGCCCGAGGCGCCTGCACGGGGGCGTCCTTCTGCGCGTCGGTGTCGGGGTGCAGCTGTTCCATCCTCGGAATGTCGCCCCAGTGCATCCGGATGTCGGACGCCGGGGTCGACGGGGGGGGTGCGGACGCCGGCGTCGACGCGGGGCTGCCGATGTGCCCGAACGTCCTCTCGGTGGTGCCGGACCCTGGCGGAGAGATGCTGTAGCGGCCCCGCGCGGAGAAGCGCGCGCAGGGTCATTCGAAGTCGTGTGTCTCGTGGGCGGGCGGCGCGCTCTCGGGGCGTCGCGGGACCGATGGGCCGAAGGGGCGGAGGTGCTCGACGAGGCTCGTCACTTCCTTCGATCCGACGTGGATGCCGACGAGTTTCGAGCGGCCGTCGCATCGCGGACGGGCCAGCACGTTCAGTCCGACGCTGTGCTTCGTGAGCGCCGCCCACGCCGCGTCCTGTCGCCGAGGCTCCGTGCGGCTCGGCTTCGGAGGCTCAATGCGGGCCGGCGGGGCGCGCATCCGTCCGCGACGGCAGCCAGCGTTCGATGGTGCCGTACAACCGAGTCGGATCGATGGGTTTGGGGACGAAGTCGTTCATCCCCGCGGAGAGGCACTCGGCGACGTCCTCGTTCGACGTGTTGGCCGTCATGGCGATGACGACGAGCCCGGCGTTCTCCGGCTGGGCACGCACGCGTCGCGTCGCCTCGAGTCCGTCCATGCGGGGCATCTGCACGTCCATCAGCACCGCGACGAAGCGCGCGCGGCCGATCTTCTCGAGGGCCTCGATGCCGTCATTCGCGACCTCCACTTCGGCGCCTTGCTGCGACAAGAGCTCGACGGCCACCATCTGGTTGATCTCGTGGTCCTCGACCAGCAGCACGCGCACGCCCTCGAGGCGCCGTTCTTCGGCGTACGGGCCGGCGGGCACGGACGCGGGCTTCACCCCGCGGCCGAACTGCGCCGTGAAGCGGAACGTGCTCCCGTGCCCTTTCGCGCTCTCGATGGTGAGCGTGCCCCCCATGGCCGTGACGAGCCGCAGGCTGATGGCGAGCCCCAGCCCGGTGCCGCCGTACTTGCGGGTGGTGGAGGTGTCGGCCTGGCTGAAGGGCTGCATGAGTCGCCCGATCTGTTCGGGCTCGAGCCCGATGCCGGTGTCACGGATGGCGAACGCGAGCTCCACCTCGGAGTCCGTCGACGTGCGCTGCTCCACGGTGACTTCCACCGAGCCCTCGGATGTGAACTTCACCGCGTTGCTGACGAGGTTGAGCAGCACCTGACCGAGACGCAGCGGGTCCCCGACGACGAACGCGGTGACGTCGTCGGCGAAGCGGAAGGCGAGCGCGACACCCTTCTCGCGGGCGGTGGCGCCGAGCATCGACTCCACTTGCGCGGCCACCAGGCGGACCTCGAACGAGGTGCGCTCGAGTTCCAGAGCGCCCGCTTCGATCTTCGAGAAGTCGAGAACGTCGTTGACGATGCCTTGCAGGGTCTGCGCGGCCTGCTGCGTCTTTTGCAGATAGTCGCGCTGCCGCGTGTCGAGGTTCGTCCGCAGGCCGAGGTGAGACAGCCCGACGATGGCGTTGAGGGGGGTGCGGATCTCGTGGCTCATGTTGGCGAGAAACGAGCTCTTCGCGCGGGTCGCCGCCAGGGCCGCGTCGCGCGCGCCCGCGAGCTCCGCCGTTCGCTCCTGCACACGCGCCTCGAGCTCGGCGTTGCGCTCGTGGATCGCCGCCTCCTGGCGCTTGCGCTCGGTCAGGTCGCGGCAGATCGCGAGCACGCGCCGACGTCCGTCCGACTCGATGGGGACGAGGCGGACCTCGACGGGGAACGTGGTGCCGTCGGCGCGCAGGTGGACCGCTTCTTCGACCTGCGCGCCGCCCGTCGCGGTCGATGCGCCACCGGACCCGCCGTGCGGGATGAAGCCCGGCTGCACCAGGGACATGGGCGCGCCGACCAGGACCGCGGCGTCGTGCCGGAACTCCCGCAGCGCCGCAGGGTTGACGTCCACGATGATCCCGGCGTCGTCGAGGACCAGCATGGGGTCGAGCAGGTGCTCGACGAGCGCCCGGAATCGTTGCTCGCTCGCCTCGAGGCGGGCCCGGGCTGCGAGCCCTTCCCGGAGCAACTCCTCGCGCTCCGCGAGGGCGCGGGAGACGTCGGCGAGCGCGGTTTTCAGCGCCGCCTCGGCGCGCCGGTCGGCCGTGAGGTCGCGGACCGCCACGAGTGTCCCCGCGTCGCCCTCCAGGGTCATCGGTTCGAGGCGCGCCTCCGCGTCGAGGAAACGAGCGGAGGCGTCCACGCGAAGACGCACCGACGGGCGATCGTCGAAGCGAATCGGCTCGTTGATCGCCTCGCGGAGGCTCTCGGGGGCGAAGGCGCCCGGACGAATGTCCGGCCAGAGGCGGCGCGCGGGGGCGTTGGCCTTCTGGACGCGGCCGTCGGCGCCGACGAAGACGAGCGCATCCGGGGCACCGTCGAACATCGCTCGGAACTGGGCCTCGCTCGAAAGGCGGGCGCGCTCCACGTGGGCCGCCTCCACCGCCAGGTCGCGCTCGGCCTGGAGCTGGCGGCGTGCGGCGGCCTGTAGCTCCTGGTCCACCACGATGGGATCCGCCA
Source organism: uncultured Sandaracinus sp. (assembly GCA_903828805.1). Classification (GTDB taxonomy): domain Bacteria; phylum Myxococcota_A; class Polyangia; order Polyangiales; family Sandaracinaceae; genus Sandaracinus. The sequence continues at coordinate 20,762 of CAIKNO010000599.1, forward strand.
CGCGGCCGAGGAGGGAATGGGCTGCGGCTGCAGCGAGCGACACGCCCACCGCGAACACGAGCAGCGCGATGCCCGCGATCAGCATTTCCTCTCGACGGAAGGCCTCCGCGGACATGTCGACGCCGACGATCCCGACCGCGCGCCCATCGGGACCGCGAATCGGCGCGTAGCCCGACATCCACGTGCCGTATTCGTCGGTGTACAGGTCCTCGCTCGCCTGTGCCCTCTCGAGGGCGAGGTCCTGGGATGGATCCTGGCTGGCGTCGTACGGCGTGCCGAACTCCGAGAAGAAGTCGCTGTCCGACGGCTCGGCGTCCACGATGAAACGCCAGGTTCCGTCGTCCCCTCGGGCCATCGTGTAGACGTCGCGCACGGAGGACGCAGGACAGGCCCAGGGTCCCGATCACCAACCCGAGGAAGATGACGAGCAGCCTGCGACGGAGGCCCGCGGTGGGCGTGCGTGGAGGCGCACCGGTTCCATCGCCTGCTCCGGCCGTGGTTTCAGAACGCGGCCTGTCGTGAGCGTGCCCGTTGGGACGATAGCGGGATCCGCCCAGTCGCGATGTCCGAATGTGTCCCGGACGCTGCCCCGAGCATGACCCACGCACACCGAGGGCGTCGGTTCGAACAGACACGTGGCACGAGCCGCCCGTGCCCCTCGGGCGAAGGCCAACCCCGACATGATGCGTGCGGTACACCTCCTGCTCGGACGGTGCTTCCGCGCCAAAGGCGGTCGTACGTCGGCCATCGAACACGACGGAGGATGGCGACCCGCTTCACGTGGCTGTCGCACTCGGGACAGCCGACGGGCCCTGCCCTTCGCGGTCGGAACTCGCCGCGCGACGGGCCCTTCGCAGAGTCGCCACGCCGTCCCGGTGTACCCTGCGAGCATGCGGACGCAGGGATGTCTGGGGACTCACGGGACGCGGGCGCGAGGGACCCTCCGCGTCGGGGCGGTGGCGCTCGCGCTCATGGGGGCGGCGTGGGTCGGATGCAGCGCGGGGGATCCATCGATCGACGCGGGCACGCCCGATGCGAGCACGCCCGATGCGGGCA
>CAIKNO010000600.1 GCA_903828805.1 uncultured Sandaracinus sp.
CCCGCGCAGGTTGACTCGAACTTCGACGTGATCGTGACGACGAGCCACCACGTCCAGAACACCACGTGGATCGGCAACCAGCGCTGGGATCTCGTCGTGGTCGACGAGGCCCACGACCTCCGCAATGACCGCACCGACGCGCACCGCGCGGTGCGCAGGCTCTCGGCCCACGCGAAGTTCGGGCTCACCGGCACGCCGGTCGGCATCTCGGTCGCGAGCTTCGGGAACCTCCTCCGGATCTTCGTCCCGGGTGCGGTCGACGAAGATCTCCTCGCCGCAGCCGACGGCCCGACGAGCCCCGACCGGCTGGACGCGGTCAGTCGTCTCGCGGAGGCGGTGCGGCCGCACATGCTGCGTCGCACGACCGAGCTCTTGCGCGACCAGAAGTTGCTCCCCCGGATCCACCACCATGAGATCCTCTGCCGTCTGACGCGCCGTCAGGCTGCGCTCTACCAGGGGCAGGTGAACGCGCTCGAAGACGCGCTCCCGCGCACGGCATCGCAGCAGCGCTTCTGCCTCGTGAGCAACTCGCTGCTCAGGCTCCGGCAGATCACCTGCCACCCGTCGCTCCTCCTCGCGCGCGTGGCGATCGACGAAGAGGGCAGCGGCAAGGTCCAGGCCCTCGTCGCGCTCGTGCGCCGCATCCGGGCCAAGGGCGAGAAGCTCATCGTGTTCACCCAGTTCGCCGAGCTCGTGCCCGGCCTCGCGAGGGTCCTCACGAGGGTCTTCGGTGAGCCGTGCCCGACGATGACGGGCGCGATGGGCGTACCGGCGCGGAGGAGGTTCGTCGCCGACTTCCAGCGGGACGACGGACCGCCCTTCGTCATCATGACGACCGGCGTCGGCGGCTGCGGCCTCACGCTCACGCAGGCGAACCACGTCGTCCACTTCGATCGTCCCTGGAACCCTTCCGTCGAGCGACAGGCCGAGGGGCGCGCGTACCGCATCGGCCAGCGCAAGGACGTGCACGTCCACACCCTCGTCATGACGGGCACGATCGACGAGTGGATTCGCGACGTCCTGGTACACCGCGCGGACCTCGCCACCCAGCTCCTCGACACGACCGCAAGTGGCGCGCCCATCAGCCGCCTCAGCAACGCCCAGCTCCTCGATCTCGTCCGGCTCAGGGCGGCCTGAACGTCGCGACGCCCGAGCACCCGCCGCGCCCCAGCGCGCCCGACGTCACCACGTCGAGGCGCGCCGAGCGCGTCGATGCGACCGGGCGAACGTGACCGGTTGCCCCGCTGCCGTCGCTTCGTCGGGTCCACCTAGGCGGAGGCGATTAGAAAAGCGTTGGTCACGCCTTCCGCGCTCGCTCACTGGGCACCCTGCGCCCCGGCCTGAACTTCCCCAGGCGAAAGGATAGGTCGACTATCGCGCCATCGCGGCGAGTTGGGTCTCAAATTCGAACCGGATGGGGCTCTGGAAACCGATGAAGGAGTGCCGCCGCTTGGTGTTGTAGAAGCCGTCGATGGAGTGGCCGATGGCGCGGGTCGCGGCGTCATGGTCGTCGGGGACTCGGTCATCGAGTCGCACGGTTTTCAGCGTGGCGAAGAAGCTCTCGGCGACGGCATTGTCCGAGCCATCGCCCTCCCTGATCATGCTCGCAACCGCGAAGGCCCGCTCGAGAGCATGGCGGTCGTCGGCGCTGGCGTAGGGGCTCCCGCCGCCTTCGTGATGCACCCATCCGGGCGGTGGTCTTCGGGCCACGAGGGCATCCCGGAGGGCGTCGAGGGCGAGGGCGCGGTCGTTGTTCGCGCGGGCTGCCCAGCCGACAACGCGCTGGCAGTACAGGTCCAGGATGGCGGCCACGAAGAGCCATCCCGCGTGGGTCCACAGGCCCGTCACGTCGGTGACCCAGGCCTCGTTCGGAGCGCTCGCGGAGAAGTCTCGTTCGAGCAGGTGGGGCGCGATGGGGTCGTGGTGCCACGGGGCGGTCGTGGCCCGAAAACGCTTCCTCGGCGGGCCATCAAGCCCGGTTCACGTATGACCTGGGCGACCTTCTTCTCGCTCACCCGCGTCACCGCGCTCGCAGAGCTCCCGCCAGACGCGCGGGATGCCGGCGCGCCCCTGGTGCTCGAAGAAGACGGCTCGCACCTTCGCCGCCAGGGCCGCGTCCCGCACCTCGCGGTCGGCTGAGGTCGTCGTAGAATCCGCTCCTCGATACGTCGAGCACCCGCCA
>CAIKNO010000601.1 GCA_903828805.1 uncultured Sandaracinus sp.
GCACGCCCGAGCGTCCCGTGCATCCGTGATCTTCCGCCCTGCCGACATCGACCCGCACCTCCATCTCGGAGGCTGCGCGCGTCGGCAGCGTCATGCCTCCCGGCGTCGTTGATGGGTCACCTTCCGGCGGTGATCGTCTGCAGCAGAGTCCGAAACGGCCGCTCCCCTTCGCCGACGCAGATTCCGTCGACGCCGGCCCAGCGGGCGACTTCGCGCGTCCGCAGGGTGGCGTGGTAGCCACCGACGGCGATGAAGGCCCCGGTGCGACGCTTGAGGATCGGGAGCAGGCTGTAGAAGCCAGGAATGTCCCGGGTGAAAAACGTGGCCGCGATGATCTGGGGATCGAGAGAGCAGACTCGCTCGGCGACTTGTTCCACCGATTCGCCGTCAGAAATACCGCACAATTCGTACTCGAACCCGCTGTCGCGCGCCACGCTCGCGAGCGCCGCCACCGACGTATTGAAGTCGTGCGACTGGTGGCTGACATAGAGCAGCACGGTCTTCATCGCGTTCCCTTCACTTCGCTGCGCGGGGTTATCCGCCCAAGGGGATATTTCCTCTGTCGTCGGACTTAGCCGGCTTCGACCTGCCGTTCGACATCGACCAGCGCGCGCATCAGTTCGTCCAGCACGGGCGCACGCTCGGGCAGCCCTCGCCCGTAGGCGAGCGAAATCCGGCGAGTGGACAGGAAGCGCGCATCCCCGCGAGGAAAAACCAGAAGGGAAACCTCGCGCCCATCTTCGAGTGGCCCCTTGGTCAGCGTAAGCTCGACATGGGTGGCGCCCGCGTTCCCTACCTCGAGGTGCCACGGGGCCATCGTTTCGCTCCTCGCAGTCAGTATCGACACGATGCTCGCCGGCCAGATCGGCGAGGGCCACGCCGGCGGGTCGTCACCGAGAAGTTCTCGAACCCACTTGGAACTGTCGCGCGCAGTCGCGGCGAGCGGCGCGACGGACAGCCTTTGCTCGACCCGCTGCCCATCAAGGATTACCCACAGTTCCATCCCGTCGCGGGCGGTTCGACCGCCGATGCGGACAGTCGCCGGCGGTCCTTTTGCGAGGGCAACCCCCGGCACGCGTGTTTTGGTCCATTCGCGCAGGGCGAAGGGACTGGCTCCCTTGACCACGACGCGGGGGACGGGCGCGATCCACACCGGTCCATGGGCCGGCAACGTCACCTCTCCCTCCCATTCGAAGCCATGCAGGTTCGGCTGCCAGGTGCACCAACCTTCGAGAGGCGAACCGGGAGCCACCCACTCGGCCTCGGCATCGCGGCCCGCTTCGCAGATCGCCCACTCGAGCGTGACGTCGTCGAAGCCGTAGACGCGCGCTTGCAGGGTCTGGTCGATCAGTGTTGCTCCCACGCTTCGCTCGAAGGAGTCGACCGACGAATCCTCGGCGAGTTTTTCGATATCCCCGAGGTCGAAAGGGACAGGGATGGCCCTCGCGCCAAGTGCAGGAACAATGGCGCGCAACAGTCGAGCGCAGGCGAAGGATCGGCTTGCCGCGGTCACCTCGTCGAGTTGTGCAGCAAAGCCTCCATCGCCGACGGCGTTCAAGTCGGGGCGACGGATCGCCCAGTCGCGCGCTTCCTGCGCGATGATGTTGCTCCCCGGCTCCTGCTGCGCAGCGGCGACTGCCCCACTGGGCAAGCGATCGACCACGTAGACGGCGACGCGGGTTCTCTCCATGGCGCGGAAATGGGCGAGCATCGCGTCGAAGCGCGCTTCCGACACCGCGGGAGACGGATCGGTCGCCAGCCGGGCGAGATCGTTCGGGTGGATAACGGTGAAATCCACCCTGCCTCGGAATGCATCGCGGATCGCGTCGGCGGTCCTGGCGTCAGTATTGCCGCAGTAGAAGACAAACGCATCGAGATCGAAACGATATCCGGCGAGCGCATCGGCAAAGTGTGGAAGGTACGACGCCTCGGCAAAAAAAAGCGACACGAAGTGAAGGGCGGGATCGGCGTCGATGCGTTGCAGATCGCGGCGAATGCTGTCCGCGGAACGCACGCGCGCCCTTGGACCGAACACTCTCTCCTGGTACGCCCCGTAGCAGAAAGAACAGGAGCGGCGGCAGCCGCGGGTCATCGGCAGTAGCGGGTGGCAGTTGTCGGCGAGCCAGACACGCCCGTGGTCATGATACTGGCGGTGATAGTCCTCGATTCGACGGCGATAGGTCGGGAACCAGTCGATGGTAAGCCAGTCGAGACTGTCGTACCCGGTCGCGTCGAGTACGATTCTCTCCGGTGCGGGGCGGCCACGAGCCCACACGTTGGGCAGGGGCGGCGCCTCCTCGCCCGCCAGCAGGTGGCCTATGAGCGTGGGGAACGAAGGTTCGATGTCGCCGGACAAGACGTAGTCGACGTCGAAGCGCCTGAGGAAGTCGTCTCGATAGAAGGAGGCCGTAAGTCCACCGACCACGATGCGTGCGCTCGGGTTGACCGCGCGCATCGAGCGGAGCGTGCCGTCCAGGACCGACAGGGGCAGGAACCAGTGCAGGTCGAGCAGAATGACGCGCGCGCACTCGATGTCGCGTCGCTCCACTTCTTCCGCGAACTTTCCGGTCACGACCGCAGGGAGCAGATTCACCGCGGCCACGCTGCCGACCGGGATGGCATCCGGACGCGCGTGGTTGTGCGGGTGCACGTAGAGTACAGGGGATAGATCGGGCATCGGTTGCAGGTTTGGCCGGCACTTCGTCGTTGGCGGCCGACCGGCTGATTCTGTACTGCGGTCCAACGATATGCCAGTTGGCGACCTCCTCCTCCTCGCCCGCATCGTCACGCGTGCCACGAAGCTCCTCGAGGCCCGCGCCGACGCCCTCTCGCTCACGGACGACGAGCCCGCGCTCGCGCACGCGCACCGCGAGGCGACGAGCGGCCGCGGCGCCATCAAGCACGCGCCGGACGACGAGCTCGACGGGCAGGTGCTCTTGCCCACCCGGCGCAAGGCCCGCATCGACGGCTTCGACCTCGACGCCGAGGTGGCCGTCGCGGCCCACGATCACGAGCGCCTCGAGGGACTGCTCCGCGACTTCCTCCGGCCGCCCCTCTCGCACGACCGCCTGCGTTACCTGCCGGCTCATTCCGGGGGCGCCGTGATCCTCCAGCTGAAGAAGCCCTGGCAAGACCGCACCACGCACGTCGAGCTCACGCCGAGCGCCTTCCTCACGCGCCACTGCGGTAATGAAGGCGCGCGTGCGGTGGTGCGGCGCGGGCGGCATCGACGGGCGGATGTGCTTGTCAGCCTGCGCGGCCCACGTCACCTGCCCGGTACAAGAGCGTTAGCGTTCCGCGCGATAGCCGAACACGCACCCGTCCCATACGGTGCCATCGACGTAGCTCTCGTACTCGAACCGGAGCTCGCGCTCGTAGGGGATCCCATCGACGATGTGCCAGCGAAACATGTGCGTGTCGCTGCTGGGCATCACGTCGCGGACCCATCCCGATGCGCCAGTGGTTGGCGAGTAAAAGGGTCCGTTGCCAAAGTAGAACGCGCCCCCGAAATAGTCCTCGGTGCCCGTGCCGAGCAGCGCGTACTCACCGTCGATCCAAATCTCGTGATCGTTCTCGAGCGCCCACCACCACTGTTCCGAGAACGGAGATCGCATCACGAAGGTCTGCCCGGCGTACTGACCGCGGCCGGAGAAGGCACCGCCGACGACCACGTTCGGATACTGGGCGCTGGAGTCCTGCTCGCAGATTCTCACCGGCACATCGACCACACTGCTGCTGCAGTGGACCTCGAGACGGCCCACGTCGCCGTCGATAGCGCCCTCGAGCAAGCGCACTCGGAGCCCCGCGCTCGCAGGCGTGCTCCCCGTGTTCTGGACGGAGATGCGAGCCGTGCGCGCGAACGGGATGGGCGCGAAGAGTGATGCCGACGTCTCGTTCGCTTCGCTGAGCGCGGATGAGTAGGGGCCTCCCGGGGGAGCGCCGCCCGTGAGCCAGCCGAGTGGTGCGGTCACGACGATCGAGCCATCGACCTCGATCGAGACTTCGAGGTCGTCGCGTTGCTCGCGCAACGAGCTCACTTCGAGGGTCATGATGA
>CAIKNO010000602.1 GCA_903828805.1 uncultured Sandaracinus sp.
CGGCCTCGCTCGCGGCGCTCGGGGTTCGCGTCCAGCTCACGCTCGCGTCGACGCGCGCGGCCGGCGCGAGCCGACGCGGCGGCGCGAGCATCGTCAACGACGACCTCGAGCGGCTCTGCGCGGCGCTCGCCGACGAGGCGCCCGCGGACGTTTGCCAGGCCGACCTTCACCGCGCCGCGCTCGCCTGCCACTGCCTTGACCTGGAGGGGGCCGAGCGCGCGCTAGAGCGCTGGAGGGGCGCGCCCAAGGCGCTCCCCGGGTTGCTGCTCTGGGGAAGGGTTCGTTCCTCCCTCGGGCAGGTCGCCGCCCTCCGGGCGGACTGGCGCGGCGCGCGTCAGCTGTTTGATGAGGCGTTGGCAGCGTTCGAGCGGCTGAGCGACCCCGCTGCCGCGACCCGGGAGCGCCGCCAGACGCTCGCCTACGTCGCGATGGCCTGCATGGATGACCCCAAGGCCACCCTCGACGAGGCGCGCGCGGCGGTCGAGGATGTCACCGGGCCGCTGTGCGAGGCCGTCGATCGGCTCGTCGACAGCAACACGCCGGAGGAGCGTTGGGAGCACCACCTGCTCCTGCGCCTCCTCGCCCTGCGGTCCCCCGACGGGCCAGACGCGCGCCGATACATCAACGCGCTGTTGCTCCCAGAGGCCGGCGAGGGCCACCCGTGGCCCCTGATTCAGCTGTACCGCGCGATCCTGCTCAGGCCCCACGACGCTGCGGCGGCGGAGCAGGTCCTCGAGCAGGCCGCGAGCGCGGCGCTCGACGCGGGCGACGCACCCGCGGTGCGCATGACTGGCGCGACCCTCCTAGCGGCGCTCGACGCATGGGTCCCCGGCGCTTTGGCGGCACGTGAGGGCCTCCTCGACGAGCTCCGCCGGGAGCTCCCGCGCGCCGCGCGGCAGCTCGACCGCCTGACGCGTCCCGTCACCAACCTCCGCGCCCTCCTCGAGGAGGCGCTCCCTGTCTATCTGCACTGAGTCGAATGCCTCAGGGTCCGCGCTGCGCGCGCTGGGACCGCCCCAAGGGAAAAACGATGACCCACAGCCCGACGCACCAGCTCTTCCTCGACGAGAGCGGAGACTTCCGAGAGACTTCCTCGAGCGCTGAGGAGCGCAAGCTCGCCGGAGGGCGGGAGCCGAGCCAGCTGTGCGGACTGCTTGCGCGCGCAGGAACCCTCACCGAGGCGCGCGCCGACGAGATCCTCTCTCGCGCGTTCAAGGCGGCGGGCCTGGAGCGACCTGAAGGTGATCCGGTTTGGTGGACAGTTTTCTTACGCTGTTTGCTGCCTGGCTGCTTCGTAAATCTCCTCCTGTTGCACAGGTGTCCTGTACCCGATCGTCGAGTGACGTCGTCGCCGGTTGTAGAAGACCTCGATGTATTCAAAGATTGCCTGCTCGGCGGTCGCCCGCGAGGGGAAATCGACGTCGTGGATGAGTTCCGCCTTGATGGTGCTCCAGAAGCTCTCCGCGACGGCGTTGTCCCAGCAGTCGCCCTTGCGGCTCATGCTGCACAGCATTGTGTTGACGTCGAGGGCACGCCGGTAGTCGCCGCTGGCGTACTGGCTCCCTCGATCGGAGTGGTGAATCAGCCCCGGAGGCGGGCGCCGCGCGGCAACGGCCATGGCAAGCGCATCCAGGCACAGCTTGCGGTCGATGGTCGAGCTCATTGCCCAGCCAACGACGGCGCGGGAGTACAGGTCGACGATGGCGGCCAAGTACAGCCACCCCTCGCGCGTCCAGACGTAGGTGATGTCCGTGACCCAGACGCGGTTCGGTTCGTC
>CAIKNO010000603.1 GCA_903828805.1 uncultured Sandaracinus sp.
GACGGCGCGCGCCGGCCGCGGGGGACGCCGGGCGGCCGAGGGCTCCAGACCCTCGAAGGGCGCCGCGAGCACGGCCTCCTCGCCGCGCGCGGCGGCCGAGAGCGCGGCCTCGAGGCCGGGGCCCTCGAGCGCGGCGTCGTCGTGGACGGACCAGGCGCCGGTCGTGAATACGCGGGGGAGCGCCGCCGCCTCGTAGGCCGCGAGCCGCGCGCGCCAAGGATACTCGGGCCGCAGCGGGCCGAGACGCGGAAGGTCCTGCGGCACGTCGGAGGCGACGAGGGGCGTCGCGAAGAGCGGCCAGAGCGGCGAGGTCGGGCGCGGCCGGGGGAACGTGAAGCCGTCGTTCGCGAGGGGCCCTGACGCTGGAAGCCGCCCACGGACGGTCGCGCGGAGCAACGCGCCGACCCGCCTCAGGCCCGTCGGTCCGTAGCCCGTCGTGCCCTCCCAGCCCCAGCGGAGCGCGGCGTTGGCCGCCTGTCCCCATTCGGCGATGACCGCCACGCGTCGCGGCGAAGGGACCGGTGGCATCCACGGCGCGAGGTCGCCGAGGGGCGGGGTCTCGCCCGCGGCGGGGGCGACGTCGTTCCAGGTCCCGAAGGTGGTGTGGAGGTCGCCAGCGCACACGAGCGAGGCGGCGAGGGCCCACGCGCAGGAGGCACGCGGGGAGCGCGCGACCAGGGCCCCCGCGAAGAGCCACGCGACCCCGAGCGAGGCGAGGAGCACCGTCAGGAACGCTCCGGCCTCGCCTGCGTCGCGGTCGAGCGGAAAGCCCTCGAGCCGAGGCAGCGCGAGCGCGAGGACGCCGGTCGAGCCGAGGACGACGCCCGTGCGCCACGCCGGTCCGCGGGAGGCCGAGGCGCGCAGGGCCTCGAGGGCCTCCGCCGACGCGAGCGCCGCGGCGAGGGAGGTCACCATCAGCGCGCGGGTCGGCACCCGGAATCGATCGAAGCCGGGCAGATGCTCGAACGCGAACCGGTGCAGGCCGAGCCATGCGTCCGGCCCGAACGAGAGCGCCACGCCGAGCGCGCCGAGGAGCACGAAGAGCCACGTGCCGAGGCGTCGCCACGGGGCAGCGGCGACGAGGGCGAGCGGCCACACGCCCACGTAGCCCGTCGCCTCCATGAGGTTCATCTCGGGCGAGGGCCAGCGCCCACCGAAGGCCCGCGGCAGGACCAGCAACGCCGCGCCCCACCGGGAAGTCCAGCGAAACTGGGAGGCGAACTCGTAGGTGGTCCCGGCGCCCCGCGGGCCCAGCGCGGCGAGCTCGGCCGCGGGCCACAGCATGGGGGCGGCGAGCACGGCCCCGAGCGGGAAGGCGCCGAGGGCCAGGACCGCGTCGAGCGGGCGCCGGGCGGCGAGCGTAGGGGCGAGCACGAGCGCGTAGGCGAGCGCGACGAGGCTCCCGAAGTAGGCGAGCTGGGCTGCGCCTCCGAACCACGACGCCATCGACGCGAGGGCCGCGAGCAGGAGCCATCGGCCCCGTCCGTCGCGACGGAACCCTTCGAGCGCGGCGAGCATCCACGGCCACCACGCGGTCGTCGCCGCGAAGTTCCAGTGCTGCAGGTGCACGGTCTGCTTGCCGCCGAGCGCGAAGACGAGCGCGGCGAGCAGCGCGGCCTCGGGCCCGAGCCCGCGGAGCCGCATCCACAGCAGCATCCCCCATCCCATGACGACGAGGTGCACGAGGATGCCGAGGGTGGCGGCGCGCGGCGCGTCCCACGGAAGCGTGAGCCACGTCGCGGGGTCGAAGATCGCCGCTTGAGGATCGCCGAGGAGCGGCGATCCCATGAAGACGCCGCGCTGCCATCCGGGCCAGTGGAGGGCGCGCAACGACTCCCCCACCACGTGGGAGCGCGCGAAGAAATCGTGCCGGAGGTCCCACCCCACGAAGGCCATGCCGGGCCAGGCGGCGCGCGCATGAAACGCGCAGACGACGAGCGGCCACAGGGCGGCGAGGAGCCGGAACGACGGCCCCACGGAGGGCGCGCGCGACGGGGTCTCGGTGCTCACGCGGTGCGCCGGGAGGGCGAAGCGGGCCGGGGTCCGCGCGCACGGAGGCGGAGCGCGACCACGAGCCCGGCCACGAGGCCCCAGGGTATGGCGGCCGAGGCGCGGCCCGCCGAGGCGCGGCAGGCGCAGCCGCCCTCGATGGGTCCGCGGGCCGAGGCATCACGTCCGGCGGCGTCGAGGACGGTGGCATCGTCGACGAGCGCGGCATCATCGACGGCGACGGCACCGTCGAAGACGGCCGCAGCGTCCGCGGGCGTCGAGGCGTCGAGGGCGAC
>CAIKNO010000604.1 GCA_903828805.1 uncultured Sandaracinus sp.
CGCGGCCGAGGGACAGGCGGAGGCCGGGCTCGGCGAGGTGCTCGGGACGCTCGCGCCCGAGGCGCGCGCGGCGCTGCGGGCGGTGTGGATGCTGCGCAGCGAGCAGACGTCCGACGCGCCGATGGCGCGGATGCCGCTCACGCTCTCGGTCGCGCCTTGAGCTACTGCGAGACCCAGCGCTGCACCGCGAACTCGCCGGCGCCGCGCCGCATCGACACGACGATCCGGTACACGCCGGACTCGGCGGGGCAGATCGCGCGCTCGACGCCGATGACCGGGTGATCGTGCTCGCTCGCGTCGCGCTGGAGCAGCACGCCGTTGGGATCGTGCACCACGAGGTCGAGGTCCTCGACGCCGGGCCCGCCTTGCCCGAGCACCTTGTAGCAAAGCCCCGCGCGCAGCACCGCGACCACGTCGAGGTCGTCGCCGACCGCGAGCCGCCCGCGGGTGACGTCGCCGTCGGGGATCATCAACATCGCCTCCGACGGCGCGCGCGCGCGGATCGCCTCTTCGAGCGCGTCGGCCGGCGGAGGCAACACGGGGGCCTCGTCGATCTGCCGGGGCCGCGCCTCGGGCTCGCCGCACGCGATGGCGAGGATCGACACCGCGGCGGGAATCGACACCGCGGCGGGAATCGACACCGCGGCGGGAATCGACACCGCGGCGAGCCATCGCGCGCGAAGGCCGGGTGCGCTCCCCCGGGGCATCAGAGGCCCTGGACCTGCACGGGCGAGAAGCGGGGCGCGCGGTCGGCCGGCATCGGCACGGTGCGCGGTCCGTCGCCAAGCTGCAGCTTGTCGTCGTCGCCCCAGCACCAGACCTGCTCGGTGCCGCGGATGGCGCAGGTGTGGTTGCGGCCCGTCGCGAGGAAGCTCGCGTCGTCGATCGTCCCGACGTCCACGGGGCTCTGCGCGCAGTCGAGGATGTCGGTGCCGATCGAGCAACGCGTCGTGTGGTCCATCACCCCATCGCCGAGCTGCCCCGCGTTGTTGAGGCCCCAGCAGCGAATCGAACCATCGGTGCTGCGCGCGCAGGTGTGGTTCGAACCCGCGACCACCTGGGACACACCCGTGAGGCCGGGCACGAGCGTCGGGACGGTGCGCTGGGTCGCGTCACCGAGGCCGAGCTGGCCGGAGCGGTTGTCGCCCCAGCACATGACGGTCCCGTCGCTCATGCGAGCACAGGCGTGGGCGCGACCGACGGCGAGCTGGGTGACCGCCGAGCCGTCGATGCCGGCCAGGCGGACGGCCACGTTCGTGCAGCTGTACGAGGTCAGTCCATCCATGCAGTTCAGCAGGGTCTCGTCGCCCGTGCCGAGCTGGCCCGACTCGTCACCGCCCCAGCAGTAGACGTCGGCCGCGGTGCGTGCACACGTGAAGCTGCCGAAGGCGGTCGAGGTGCCGATCTCGAGCACCCCGGTGAGCGCGACGGGCGCCGAGGGACCGGCGTCGGGCGTCGGAACGCCGGCATCGAGGTCCGCCCCGCCGCCGTCCGTCGCCGGCGCGCTCTCGTCCCGTCGGACCACGGGCGTGAACGAGAGGATCTGCGGCAGGCGGTTGCCGACCCCGATCTGCCCGGCGCCGTTCTCTCCGACGCAGAGGGGGGTTCCGTCCTGCTGCACCACGCAGAGGTGCAGGTAGCTGTCGCTCGCCGAAGAGACGCTCGCGATCTCGGGGAACTGCTCGGGCGAGAACCTGTCGCCCGCGGGCATGTCGCCGACGCGGAACGCTTCGGAGCCCCAGCACCACAGCTCGCCCGTGCTGCGCGTCGCGCACGCGCTCACGCCGCCGTGGGCCGTGATCGAGGCCGCCGGGAAGGCGAGTGAGACGTCGACCGGCCGGGCGCTGCAGTCCACCGGCGTGGCGCCCATCGTGCGGGGCGTGCACCCGGGCACGTGCCGCATCGCGCCGTCGCCGAGCTCGCCGTTCTGGGCGCGTCCCCAGCAGCGGACCGCGCCGTTCTCGCGCCGCGCGCAGCTGAACTCGCTGCCGAGCGCGAGCTCGACCCAGCCGCAGCCGGTCGTGCAGCTCGGGCCGGCGTCTTGCCCGGCGTCCTGACCGGCGTCGGTCGGCGTGCTGCCGGCATCCCGCCCGGCGTCGGACCCGCCCGTGCCTGCATCCTCGGTCGCTGCGCCCGCATCGACGTCGGTGCCCCCGTCGCCGCAGCCGCCCGCGAGTGCGAGCAGGACCAACCATCCCCCGAGTCCGACCGTCGATGCGCGCATGACCTTCTCCGCCGCGGTCCGAAACGGGCCGATAGGCCCCCGCGAGGGGCCGACCCTAATCCAGCCGCGGCGAGGATTCAAAGAGACGCCGCCGTCCCTCAGGCGGGCGGCGACGGGCGGAGGCGGGCGAGGACGCGGGCCCGCTCGGGGGCGCGAAGGGGGCCCGCGTAGAGCGCCGAGAGCGCCTCGAGGGCGGCCTCCTGTGCGGACGGTTCGGTGCGCCCATCGAGCGTCCGCCAGAGCAGGCGCTCCAGCGCGCGCAGGCGTCGTGCCCGGGTCATGGCGCGTGCGGCCAGACGGATCGTCGCCGGGTCCGCGGGGTGCTCGCGCAGCGCCCACGCCGCGTAGCGGGCGGCGAGCCGCGGGCGTCCGAGCTCGTCGAGCGCGAGCGAGGCGGCTTCGCCGAACGCCGCCGCGCGCTCTTCGGCCGGGCGGCTCGGGTCGCTGCCCCGGGCGATGGCCTGGCTCATCGCGGCGCTGGTGGCGCGCGAGGCGCGGCGGCCGAAGAGCGGCAGGAGGCCCTGGGCCACGACGAAGAGCGCGAAGAGCAGCGCGGCAGCGAGCAGGGCCGCGTTCATGGGGGTCATCGGGCTTCCTCGGGGGGCTTGGAGGGGGCGGGACGTCGAGGGCGGCCGGCACGCACGGGGGCCAGGGCCTGGCTGGCCTCGCGCCGCACCTTCGCGGGCGCGGCCCACGCGCAGATGGGGCAGGTGCTGAGGTCGTGCCGGAGGGCGGGGCAGTGTTCCCGGCCGAAGTAGATGATCTGGAGGTGCAGGCGGTTCCAGATCGACGCGTCGAACGCGCGCTTCAGGTCGGCCTCGGTCGTCTCGACGCGGCTTCCGTCCGACAGCCCCCAGCGCCACGCGAGCCGGTGGATGTGCGTGTCGACCGGGAACGCGGGATGTCCGAAGGCCTGGGCCATCACCACCGAGGCGGTCTTGTGCCCGACCCCGGGCAGGGCCTCGAGCGCCTCGAAGGAGGCGGGGACCGTGCCGCCGTGGAGCGACACGAGCTGCTGCGCGAGGCCGCGGAGCGCCCTGGCCTTCTGTGGGGCCAGACCGACCTGGCGGATCAGCGCGAGGAGCTCCGCCTCGGTGCGCTCGGCCATCGCGTGCGGGGTGGGGGCCGCACGGAAGAGGGCGGGCGTGATCTCGTTGACCTTCTTGTCCGTGGTCTGCGCGGACAGGACGACGGCGACGAGCAGGGTGAAATGGTCGGTGTGGTCGAGCGGCACCGCGGGCTCGGGGTAGAGTCCGTGGAGGATCTCCGCGATCCGCGCTGCCTTCTCCGCACGCTTCATCGACCGGGATGATAGTCGCCCGCGGAGCGTGCGCGAGCGGACTCGGAGGGCGGGGCACGAAGTTGCCGCCGGGATCGTCCGCTGGTAGGGGAGCGCGATGCGGACAAGGTCGATGGTGGGGCTCGTCGTGGCACTCGCGGTGGGTGCGTGCGGGAGCACGGAGGGCGGCGGTGGTCAGGGCGCCGCGGGCGGCGGTCAGGGCGCCGCGGGTGGCGGTCAGGGCGCCGCGGGCGGCGGTCAGGGCGCCGCGGGTGGTCA
>CAIKNO010000605.1 GCA_903828805.1 uncultured Sandaracinus sp.
CCGAGGTGCTCGGCGTTCCGCTCTACGTCGTGCACACGAGCTGCATCGACGCGCTCGAGGCGATCACGCGCGCGCGCCTCGAGGGGCAGCGCGTCTTCGGCGAGGTGCTCGCGCAGCACCTCGTGATCGACGACAGCGTCTATCGCAATCCCGACTGGAACGCGGCCGCGCACTACGTGATGAGCCCGCCGTTCCGGAGTCCGGAGCATCAGGCGGCGCTCTGGAAGGGGCTGCAGTCGGGCATGCTCCACACGACGGCCACCGACCATTGCTGCTTTTGCACGCCGCAGAAGCAGGCGGGACTCGAGGACTTCAGGAAGATCCCGAACGGGACCGGCGGGGTCGAGGACCGGATGTCGGTCCTGTGGCACCACGGGGTGCGGACGGGTCGCCTCACGCCGAGCGAATTCGTCGCCGTGACGTCCGCGAACACGGCGAAGATCTTCAACATCCACCCGAAGAAGGGGACGATCGCGCCCGGCTCGGACGCGGACCTCGTCGTGTGGGATCCGGAGAAGCGCCGGACCATCTCGGCGGCGACGCATCACCAGAACATCGACTTCAACATCTACGAAGGGATGGAAGTCGTCGGCAACCCCGCGCGGACGTACGTGCGCGGGCGACTCGTGTGGGACGGTACGTCGCTCCACACGGAGCGAGGGTTCGGCCGCCACGTCGACCGTCCTTGTCACTCGGCATTCTTCCAGAACCAGATGACGCGCAACCAGCAGGACCCGCGCACGCCTGTGCAGCGCGTTCTACCCACCCGGGCCTGAGCGCCCACCATCCACGTCGGAGCCCTGATGTCCAAGCCGTTCCCCGCACGCAGCTACGAGTTCACCGAGCAAGGAGATGCGCTCAACTGGATCGGCGGCGAGTTCCGCGCCGCGATCGGAGGCGAGACGCTGGCGGTCGAGAACCCGCGTCACGGCCGCGTCATGGGCCGGGTGGCGATGTCCGGCCCCGCCGACGTCGACGCGGCCGTGAAGGCGGGCCTCGCCGCGCAGAAGGCCTGGAAGACGGTGCCGGTGCGCGAGCGCGCCGAGGTATTCTACCGGCTCAAGACGCTGCTCCAGCGCGACGTGGAGGAGCTCGCCTGGCTCGTCTCGCACGAGAACGGAAAGACCCACGCAGAGGGGCGTGCGAGCGTCGAGAAGACGATCGAATGCGTCGAGTTCGGTTGCTCGCTCGGCAACCTCGGCGCGGGCGAGCAACTCGACGTCAGCCGCGGCGTGAACTGTCGCGTGGACCACGAACCCCTCGGGGTGGTGGGCGGCATCGCGCCGTTCAACTTCCCGCTGATGGTGGCGATGTGGATGCTTCCCCAGGCGATCGTCGGCGGGAACGCGTTCGTGATGAAGCCGTCGGAACTCGTCCCGTTCAGCTCCGGCCGCCTGGCCCTCTTGCTCCGGGAAGCGGGGCTGCCTGACGGTCTGTTCAACGTCGTCAATGGGGGTGCGGACGCGGTCAACGCGATCGCCGACCACCCGTCCATCAAGGCGGTCGGCTTCGTCGGCAGCACGCGCGTCGGCAAGATGGTCTACGGCCGCGGGGCCGCGACCGGCAAGACGATGCTCTGCCTCGGCGGCGCGAAGAACCACCTCATGATCGTGCCGGACGCGGACCGCGCGTTGACGGCGCCGAACGTGGTCGCGAGCTTCACCGGCTGCGCCGGGCAGCGCTGCATGGCGGCGAGCGTGCTGCTCGCCGTCGGCGACGTGGACGGCATCCTCTCCGACATCGTCGCGCAGGCCAGCAAGATCCGCATGGGCGAGGACATGGGCGCGATCATCAGCGCCCCGGCCGAGGCGCGGATCCGGGGATACATCGACGACGCCGAGCGCCGGGGCGCGAAGGTCGTGCTCGATGGCCGCAAGGCCAAGGGGCCGGACGGCGGGTACTGGGTCGGTCCCACGATCCTCGATCACTGCACGCTCGACATGCCCTGCGTGACCGAGGAGATCTTCGGCCCCGTCATCAGCATCGTCAGGGTCAAGACCCTCGATGAAGCCATCGCCATCGAGAACGCCAACCCCTACGGCAACGCGGCGTGCATCTACACGACGTCGGGTGCGGTCGCGAACTACGTCACGTCCCGCGTCGAGGCCGGGATGGTGGGGGTCAACGTCGGGGTTCCTGTGCCTCGAGAGCCGTTCGGCTTCGGCGGCTGGAACGGGTCCAAGTTCGGCGCGGGCAACATCACCGGCTACGACGGCTGGCGCTTCTGGACGCGGCCCCGGAAGGTCACGACCAAGTGGCAGGTCCAGACCGACACCACCTGGATGGGATGAGGCGATGAGCATGGATTCTCGCGAGATGATCGAGCTCTGCAAGCGCCACACGCTCTACACGTGGGCCGTGCAGGATCAGGTCGACCCCTGGCCCATCGCCCGCGCGGAGGGCATCCACTTCTGGACGCCTGAGGGCAAGCGCTACATCGACTTCAACAGCACCTTGATGAGCGTGCTCGTCGGGCACAGCCATCCCAAGGTCATCGCGGCGATGAAGGAGGCCCTCGATGGCCTCATCTTCGCGTATCCGCAGTCCGCCACGGAGGCGCGCGCGCGGCTCGGCCAGACGCTCGCGGAGTTGACGCCCGGGGACATCGACACGTTCTTCTTCACGACGGGCGGCGCGGAGGCGAACGAGAACGCGATCAAGATCGCGCGCACGAGCACGGGGCGATTCAAGATCCTCAGTCGCTACCGCAGCTACCACGGCGCCACGAACGCGACGATGCAGCTGACGGGCGATCCCCGGCGCTGGGCGAACGAGCCTGGGGCCCCTGGATTCATCCGCATCATGGACCCCGTGCCGCTGAGCTTCAGCTTCGGGACGACGGGCGAGGAGATCACCCACAACCACCTCACGTACCTGGAGGAGCTGATCCAGTACGAGAACCCGAAGGACATCGCGGCCATCTTCGTCGAGAGCGTCACCGGGACCAACGGCGTGCTCGTGCCGCCGAAGGGGTGGATGAAGGGCCTGCGGGCGCTGACGGAGAAGTACGGGATCTTGCTCGTCTGCGACGAGGTCATGGCCGGCTTCGGACGCACCGGGAAGATGTTCGCGTTCGAGCATGGCGACATCGTCCCCGACATCGTGACGATGGCGAAGGGGCTGACGAGCTCGTACATGCCGCTGGGCGCGGTCGGCGTTCGACGCCGCGTCGTGGAGGCGCTCCGCAGCAAGTACTTCGCGGGCGGATTGACCTACAACTCGCACAATTTCGCGCTCGCGACCGCGCAGGCGGTCTTGCAGGTGACGGTCGAGGAGAAGCTCGTCGAGAACGCGGCGCGGATGGAGGCCGTGATGCGGCGCGAGATGGACGCGCTCAAGGCCAAGCATCCGTCGTTCAAGGAGGGGAGGGTCATCGGCCTCTTCGGGATGATGGACATCCAGAAGAACAGCCGGGGCGAGCTCATCGCGCCCTACAACGGTGCCCATCCGGCGATGGGCAAGCTCGGGGCCTTCTTCAAGGAGCAGGGCCTGTTCACGTTCATGCGGTGGTCGAGCTTCTCGGCGATTCCCCCGCTCACGATCACGGAATCCCAGATTCGCGAGGCCTTCGAGATCATCGATCGCGGTCTCGAGATCACCGACGCCGCCTTCGAAGGCTGACCCGGCGAGGAAGGCGAGGACCCATGCACGACCCCACGCACGCTCCAGAGGTCGGGCATGGCTTGCCCCTCGACGTCGTCCAGAGCCCGCTCTTCAACGCGGACCTCGCCCCAGTGCCGGAGGCGCGCCGGGACTGGAGCGCGTACAACTTCGCGGCGCTGTGGATCTCCATGGCGCACTGCATCCCGACGTACACGCTCGCCGGCGGGCTCATGGCCCGCGGGATGAACTGGTGGCAGGCGCTGCTGACCATCGGTCTCAGCAATCTGATCGTGCTCGTCCCGATCCTCCTGAACGCACACCCCGGCACGAAGTACGGCGTCAGCTTTCCGGTCCTCGCCCGCGCCAGCTTCGGCACCCAGGGCGCGAACATCCCAGCGCTGCTGCGGGCGTTCGTCGCGTGCGGATGGTTCGGCATCAACGTCTTCATCGGCGGTGAGGCCTTGAAGACGTTCGTGTGCACGTTCTGGCCCGGCTTCGCGGCGCTCGGTGGCGACGCGTCGCTCGCGGGCCTCTCGTGGTCGAGCGCCATCACGTTCATGGCGTTCTGGGCGATGAACATCTTCATCGTCTACCGCGGGATGAACGCCGTTCGCGTCTTCGAGAACTGGGCCGCGCCGATCGTGCTCTTTCTCGCGGGGGCGCTCCTGTGGTGGGTCACCTCTCGTGCGGGCGGCGTGGGTCCCTTGCTCACGCAGCCCTCGAGGTTCGAAGGGATCGCCGACTTCTGGCCGGTGTTCTTGCCGGCGTTGACGTCGATGATCGGCTTCTGGAGCACGCTCTCGCTCAACATCCCGGACTTCACGCGCTTCGGTCGCGGGCAGCGAGAGCAGGCGCTCGGTCAGGCCCTCGGCCTTCCCACCACGATGATCGCGTTCTCGGCGATGGCGGTCGTCATCACGAGCGCATCGTCGGCGCTGCTGCCCGGCGCGGCGGTCTCGGACCTCTGGAACCCCGAGCACGTGCTGGGCGTCATGACGTCCGGAGAGACGCCCGCGGGCCTCTCGGCACCTCTCATCGCCGATGGAGCCGTGCGGGTGGTGGTCGCCATCATCGCGGTGTTCGGCATCGTGCTGGCCACGTTGTCGGTGAACATCGCGGCGAACGTCGTCAGCCCGGCGCAGGACTTCGCGAACCTCGCCCCTCGACGGATCAGCTTCCAGCGAGGGGGGCTCATCACTGGCCTCTTCGGCATCCTGTGCATGCCGTGGAAGCTGATGTCCGATCCGGCCACGTACCTCGATGGGTGGCTCGGCGGCGTGGGCGCGCTGCTCGGCCCCGTGGCCGGCATCATGATCGCGGACTACTGGATCGTCCGTCGCACCGAGCTCGACGTGAATGAGCTGTTCCGCCCGAACGGCCGTCACGCCGGCGTGAATCCCGTCGCCATGGTCGCGCTCTTCCTCGGCGTGGCGCCGAACCTTCCCGGGTTCCTGCTGCACATCGGCGCGCTCCGCAGCATCCCGGCCGCGTTCGACGCGCTCTATCCGTACGCTTGGTTCACCGGCGTGGCCGTGGCCGCGCTCGCGTACACCGTCGGCATGCGGGGACGCCTGGCGCTCGCATCGACCGTCCCCTGACCGTTCTTCCTCCGGAGTTTCCATGGCCCACCCCGATCCCGACCGAGCCGAGTCCGCGTTCGACGACTTCAAGGCACCGTTCGACGCGGACCAAGCGGTCGCGGAGGCCAACCGGTGCCTGTACTGCTTCGACGCGCCGTGCATGCACGCGTGCCCGACCCACATCGACGTCGCCGGGTTCATCCGGAAGATCGCCACCGACAACGTGAGGGGGTCCGCGAAGACCATCCTCGAGTCCAACATCCTGGGCCATAGCTGCGCCCGGGTCTGTCCGGTGGAAGTGCTGTGCGTGGGGGCCTGCGTGCACAACCACCACGAGCATCCGCCGATCCAGATCGGCAAGCTCCAGCGCTACTCGACCGATCGGGCCATGGCGGCCGGCTGGCGCTTCTTCGCCGCAGGGCCGGACTCGGGCAAGCGCGTCGCGGTCGTCGGCGGTGGTCCCGGAGGCCTGGCGTGCGCACACGAGCTGCGAATCCAGGGTCATGCGGTCACGATCTACGAACGTTCGGGCGCCCTTGGCGGCCTGAACGTCACCGGCGTCGCGCCGTACAAGATGAAGACCGACACGGCCGTGGAGGAGGTCGACTACGTGCTCGGCATCGGCGGCATCGAGGTGAAGACCCACGCCGACATCGACGCCGGAGCGCTCGACGGACTCACGCGCGAGTTCGACGCTGTGTTCGTCGCCATCGGGCTCGGGGCCGACAGCACACTCGGAGTCCCCGGGGAGGCGCTCGCGGGCGTCGGCGGTGCGGTGAGGTGGATCGAGGCGATGAAGTCGGCGCCACTCGACGTGTCGTCGGTCCGTCACGCGGCCGTCGTCGGCGGGGGCAACACGGCGCTCGATGCGGTGCGCGAGTTGAAGGGCCTCGGCATCCCGCAGGTGACGCTGGTGTACCGCGGGGCGGAGGCCGCGATGAGCGGTTATGCCCACGAATGGGAGGCGGCTCGCCTCGAGGGCGTGGGGGCGTCGTGGAACAGCCAGCCGGTGGCGTTCGAGGGGAGCGACCGCGTGTCAGGGCTGCGCTGCGTGCGGACGGACGCCGACAAGAAGCCGATCGCGGGGACCGAGTTCGTCGTCGAGGCCGAGCTCGTCCTCGTCGCGACGGGTCAGGCGCGCCTCGGGCACCTGCTCGGCGGCGTCGAGGGGGTGCAGGTCGAGCGCGGGCGCGTGGTCGCCGACGCCGACGGGCGCACCGGGAACGCGAAGCTCTTCGTCGGTGGCGATTGCGCCAACGGCGGGAAGGAAGTCGTCAACGCTGCGGCCGAGGGCAAGCGCGCCGCCCGCGCCATCCACGCTGCGCTGTCCGGAGGCAACCATGGCTGATCTGTCCACGAATTGCGGGGGGATTCGATCCCCCAACCCGTTCTGGCTCGCGTCTGCTCCGCCGGCGAATTCGGGGGGGCAGATCATGCGGGCGTTCGACGCCGGGTGGGGCGGTGCGGTCTGGAAGACCCTGGGACAGCCCATCCAGAACGTGAGCAGCCGCTTCGGTGGCCTGAACTATCGAGGCACCCGCGGGATCGGGTTCAACAACATCGAGCTGATCACCGACCGCCCGCTCGAGACCAACTTCCGCGAGATCTACGAGGTCAAGAAGCGCTATCCGCGACATGCCGTCATCACGTCGTTGATGGTGGAGACCGAGGCGGAGTGGAAGGAGATCATTCAGCGGGCCATCGATGCCGGCTCGGATGGCATCGAGCTGAACTTCGGTTGCCCGCATGGGATGTGCGAGCGGGGCATGGGCTCGGCGGTCGGCCAGGAGCCGAAGGTCAACGAGCGCATCACCGCGTGGGCCAAGCACTACTCCACCATCCCGGTGCTCGTGAAGCTCACGCCGAACGTGAGCGACATCCTGCCTCACGGCATGGCGGCCAAGCGTGGAGGCGCCGACGGCGTGTCGTTGATCAACACGATCAAGAGCATCATCGGCGTCGACATCGACACGCTCGTGCCGACGCCGAGCGTCGGGGGCTCCTCGACGAACGGCGGCTACTGCGGCGCGGCCGTCAAGCCCATCGCCCTTCACATGGTCGCGCAGCTCGCACGCCACCGCGAGTTCGGCCTGCCGATCTCGGGCATCGGCGGCATCACGAATTGGCGCGATGCGGTGGAGTTCCTGCTCCTGGGCAGCGCGAGCGTTCAGGTGTGCACCGAGGTGATGCTCCGCGGCTTCCGCATCGTGGAGGACATGAACGAGGGCTTGAACACGTACATGGACGAGAAGGGGTTCGCGACCCTCGACGACATGATCGGCAAGGCTGTGCCCGCGTACACCGAGTGGGGCAACCTCGACCTCAACTACGACATCGTCGCCAAGATCGATCCGGCCACGTGCATCGGCTGTCAGCTGTGCGTCGTCGCCTGCGATGACGGCGCCCACCAGTGCATCCACCCCGATCCCTCAGGCGCGACGCGGGTTCCGGTCGTCGACGAGTCGGAGTGCGTCGGTTGCAACCTCTGCCAGATCGTGTGCCCGGTCCCGGGCGTGATCACGATGCAGGAAGTGCCGAACCGCCTCCCGCCTGCGACGTGGAACGACCACGTGAGCGCGGGCGCGCTGCTGCGTCCGAAGAAGGGCGTTCACTGAGCGCCGGGGGTTGGACGGGGCCGCCCCCGCGTCGAGGTCGTGCTCGAGCGGGGGGGCTCCGTGGGCAGGACTCAGGGCGGGTCCGCGTCCAGGGCATGCGTGGGAATCCGTCCGACCAGCCAGAGCGCGGGCAGACTCGCGGCGAGCGTGAGCGCGAAATAGGCGACGCCGCCGACGCGCTCGTAGAGCAGCCCCGAGAAGCCACCCGCGGCCGTCGAGCCGAGCGACACGAGCGCCGTGAAGAACGCGTAGTGCGACGCCGAGAACGCGCGCGCGCAGCGACGCATCATGAAGACGGTCGCGGCCGTGCCCGCGAGCGCACCGGCGAGCTGCTCGAGCACCACCGCGAGGCCCACGGCCCACGTGGGTGGCCGCAGCCAGGCCACGACGAGGTACCACGGCACGGCCATGAACCAGGTGAATCGGGGGAACCAACGGTCGAGCCCGCCCCGCGCGAGCAACCATCCCGCGGCCACCGACCCGCCGATCGTCGAGGTCAGCCCTGCGGTGCGGAGCCACCCGCGCGTCTCGAGGCCGAGCCCGAGCTCGCGCATCAGCACGGGAGACATCGAGGACGTCAGCACGTCGCCGAGGCGGTACGTCAGTACGAACGCGAGCACCGTCCACGCCTGCGGCTGCGAGAAGAAGCTGCGGTAGACGGAGCGGAGCGAGGGCGCCAGGTGCGCGGGGCCGCGGGGCTCGTCGACGTGCGGCAGGAGCCGGCCGTTCAAGAGGCCCGTGCCCGCGGTGAGCAGCCCGGCCGTCGTGAACGCCACCTGCCATCCGAAGCGGGCGGCCACGAGCACCAGGGCACCGCCGCCGACGTACATCGCGGCGCGGTAGGCAGCCTGCCGCGTGCCCGAGTAGAGGGCCTGTTCGCGCGGCTTCAGCGCGAGCATGTAGAACCCGTCGCACGCGATGTCGTGAACGGCGTGCATCAGCGCGAGCAGGCCGAGCGCCGCCCAGAAGAGCGTGCGGTCGGTGTGGCCGAGGGTGGCCCACGCGCCGACGAGCGCGATGCCGAGCCCGAACGCGATCTGCAGACCGAACGTCCAGCCGCGGCGGGTCCCGACGAGGTCGACGAGGGGGCTCCACAGCGGCTTGAGCGTCACCGGCAGGTGAAACCACGACGTCGCGCCGACCTCGCGGCTCGGGGCCCCGAGGCTCGTGAGGTACTCCGTCACCAGCTGGTGCAGCAGCGCGTACGGCAGCCCGTCGCCGAAGTAGGCGGTGCTCGTCCACGCGAGGGTCTTGGCGCGGCGCGCGGGCTCGTTCATCGGTGACCCCGGGTGTACAGGGCCCCCGCGCGGATGCGAAGAAATCGGGGCCGGGCGTGGCCCGGCTCAGATGAGGTCGAGCACCGAGCCGGCGGGCACGACGATCACGACCTGACGTTCGTCGAGGGCGGCGACACCGTTGCCGAGCACGACGATCGTGGCGCGGAACACCTGAGCCGTGGCCCGAGGGCGCTGGAAATCGTTGTCGAAGCGCACCCTGAACTCGACCGTGTCCCCGGGGATGACACGGCTGAACTGGGTGTCGTCGCACCGCATGGGGTCCGGGCACGTGACGGTCGGCACACCGCCTTCGAGTTGTTGCACCGGGGTGATGGCCTTGACGAAGAGCGTCGCGTCGACGGGACCGACCTCGGCCGGGACGTCCTCGCCGTCGCGTGCGACCGCCCCCACGGACTGCGGCGTCTCTTCCGAGAGCACGCGCACGGCCTCGATGACGGAGTCGCCGAGCCCGGAGCCGCTCGAGGAAATGTTGAGCACGATGGGCGCCCCGCTGGCATCGACGGTGCCGGTGTCCCTGGCCCACGCCTCGAACTGCGCCTGGGGCGTCGGCCGGGAGATCTCGGTGCCGCTGAGCACGCCGATGACCCTCGCGCCGATGCGCGTGAGCTCGGAGCGGGTCTGCGCGTACGTATGCGGCGCAGGGCCCATCGTGAAGTTCGAGGGGGTGTACGTGCCGCCGCTCACGCCATCGGTGAGGGGTCCGTTCCGTGACGAGGTGTCGGTCAGGACCACCATGATCGGTAGCGACCCCGGGCGGAAGCACGGGTATCCGTAGCGCGGGCTTGCCTCGTCGGGAACGGCCGGGCACCGCTGCGGTCCGAGCCATGGCGCGATCCCCATGCCCGTGGCGGCCTGATAGAGGGCTTCGTTGCTCGTCGCCCAGTTGTTGCCGCCCTGGTCGGCCTCGAGCCGGGCGAGGTCACTGCGCATCCGCGCGACGTCGGTCGTGATCACGCCGTACAGATTGAAGGGCACGTCGCCGCTCGGGCCGTCGTCGCACGTCGTCATTCCGAGGATGCTCGTGCAGCCCCCGGACCCAGGACCGCCGAAGCCGGCGAAGCCCCCGAACCCGACGCCGACGTCCGTCAGCCGCGCGGTCATCTCGGGGACGATGCGGTCGAGGGACGACTTCAACTGGTCGACCTCGCCGGTCATCGAGCCAGTCCGGTCCATCATGAAGAACACGTCGGCCTGGCGGATCCGCGTGCCGAAGCGGAGGTCCCGCTCCTGCGCAGGCCCTTCGAAGGGGAGGACGACGTAGAAGTCGCCGTCGGGAATGCCGTCTGCCGCGCTCGAGGGATCGTGTCCCGTGGCGACCTCGGCGACGTCGATGAATCCGTCGCCGTCCGAGTCCGGATTCAGCGGGTCGGTGAAGTAGCGCTCTCGCTCCTCGCGGTCGGACA
>CAIKNO010000606.1 GCA_903828805.1 uncultured Sandaracinus sp.
AGCCCTCGTGCATGCCCGTGTCCGTGTTCTGGATCGCATAGTACAAAGCGCGCTCCATCTGCTCCTCGGAGGGATACGCCACCGAAATATTCAGCGCGTTGAAGCACGTGCTCGCTGTTGGGAGGACCATGGGCCCTCCAGGTCCGTGGGCCCCCGCCTGTGCCGCTGCACAGACAATGTACCTCTCTCTGCGAACACCGCGGAACCCACCTGGCGGCGGGTTCTTCGACGTCCAGAAGCGCAGGAAGAGCACCAGGTTCTCCTGGCTCATTCTCCCCACGATCGACCAGAGCCACTGCACGGCGCGGTGATCATCGCTCAGCCCGCTCTGGTACTCGACCGAGCACCTCAGTGCGGCGAGCTCTGCCGCGTCGATGGTCACCGCGCCAATGATGAGGCTACTCGTCGCGTCGGGCCCGGAGAGAATGCACGCGAGCGGCGCCATGAACTTGTCGCCAAGCACGAGCGTCTCCGGTCCTATAGAGCCGAGGAAGCCGTTTGTGATGTGCTGCATGGGGCGCCCGAGCCGGTCCCAGCGCATCGCGATCCGCTCCACCTCGCTTAAAAAGCACGCGAGGTTCTCTGTCGTGACTGGCCCGCCGCCGACCACGGACTCGATGCGCCCCACGTCCGGGTCCGTGAAGCCCTCCGTGAGCCCCCCGAACAGCGAAAGCGCCGTCGGGATGTCGCTCCCCACAGGGCTCACCGTGCCCAACAGCCCCTCGGTGATGCTCGGTTCCGCGCAGCCGAGCGCGTGGGCGAGCAGAGGGGTCGAAATGCACGGCCCCGTCGTTGCGCCGCGCATGACGAGCTTGCCTATCGCGTACCCGAGCAGCTGCATGACCTCGGTGCTCGCCGCGCTCGTCGGAATCGCGCCCGTCGGGTGCCTGCGGTCGAACCCACCGGTGGCCATACACGCCCGAACGAGTGTGGTGAGCGCATCATTCTCCGCGCCACTCCCGCACGCTGTGTCCCTGATCCTTCTTGTGGTAGTAGCAGCATCTCGGTCTCCGCCCACCGAGTCGTCGATGGCCACGCCGAACATGCCGGTCATATCGGCCACGTCAAACGCACCGAGGCTCCCGGCGCTCGCGACCATAAACGCCGCTAGGCCCTCGAGCTGGGCCTCGAGATCCTTGGACGCGCGCGCGTCGCCGCCAAGCGCGGCCTTGATGAGGCCGCGGTCGATGAAGACGGGGCCGCCGGCGTGAATGTGGCCGCGCACCGTGTGGTCCGGTAGCGCGTACTTCGTGTGGCGCACCCATGCGCGCAGCAGCGTTGCGCGCGGCGGGCACTCGGGCGAGCGCACGAGGAGCTCCGTGATCCGCTTGTCCCGCACCGCCGTCGCGAGCAGAGCTTCGTGGCTGGTGTCGTACACCCGCCCGATCGTCTCGGTCAACGTGTCCGTCGAGGCCGAGACGCCCGTCGAGGCCGAGACGCGGGCGGCGGAGCGCTCCAGCAGGAACCAGAGCCTGTCCTTCGCGAGCCGAGTGGCGACCACCCGGATCCCAGCGACCCACGGGTTGCCGAAAAAGTAGGTCCTCCGCTCCTGCTGCTTGACAATAGCCTCGAAGCTCGTCTTGTTCGGCGCGCTCATCACACCGGCCCCACCGGCCCCACCGGACTCGTCTATGACACGCCGCGTATCCAGGAGGCTCGCGAGAACCTTCCGAGCATTGCCGAGGCCACTCTCGATCTCGGGCGCGGCCTTCTCGAACATGGCAACCAGAACGTGCTCCGGCGCGTGCATCAGCAGAGGCTCCGATGCCGTTTCCGCTCCGCACAGGGCGTCGCAGATCTTGCCCTCCTCGGCTAGTCGCGAAACCAGGAGCTCCGTGAGGTCGTAGTAGCGCAGCTCCACCGCGCGCTTGATGAAGCTCGGCGCAACCGCCAGATCGTACGCGCTGTAGCCGTACTTGGTCACCATGCGCTGGAAGAGCGCCTTCGAGACGCCTTGGTCTTGGCACGCAAGCAGGCCTTGCACCGCGCGCAGGCGCTCGAGGACTTCCGTCCTCGAGAGGCGGACGTGACCGCCGACGGCCTCTACGGCGCCCGCTCTCTCGTGCACGACGCTCAGCACTTCGAGGACCAGCTCGAGGGTATCGCCGGTAGGAGGCCTCGTGGCGGAGAACAGGCTCGCCATGTCGCCCACGATCTGGTTTGCGCGCGCCGAGGTCTCCTGCTGGCCCGTCCCGATACACGGCATCACGAGGCCTCGCGCGAGCAGCTCCCTCACCGCGCCCCAGTTCTCGTGCCTCACGGCAGGCGCGCAGAGCTCGTAGAAGCAACACAGCTGCCTGGGCGCACCCGTGTGCGCTCCGAAGCTCTCGTCCATCAGCTCAAACAGCAGCTTGAGGTCGCTTCCGCCCGCGACGAAGTCGGACACCGCGCGAGCGACCGCGCTGTTGATATATCCGGGGTTTCCGGCCCCTTCGCGCGCGGCAATGGGCATCACCGTGCTCAGCACATCGCCAGCGCCCGCCTTCAGTGCGACGCACAGCGCGTACGAGGCGAGGCCGTCCCCTCGGGTGGCCATGCCGAGCAGCACGCGCTCGACCGCATCGGCCGCGCGCGCCCTCACGAGGTTCTCGACCGCCGCGCGCGGGTCCGACTGACCGTACCCGAGCAGGAACTCGGTGAGGAACTCGGAGGCAGCAACCGCCGTGGCGCCTGTGCACATGTCGCACAGGGCCCTCACCAGCACTCCCGCCGAGCCTTGGGTTTGGTCGAGCATGTCGGCGTAAATCTCCAGGAACACGCGTACGTGCTGCTCGGCGTCGCGGGCGGCGGAGGCTCCGGCGATGAGCGTCGACGCGACGAGCGTGTAGTTCGCGGCGCACGCAGCGGCCCTGTTCGCCTCGAGCACCGCACGAAGCGCGCGATGCTCTTGTTGGCCTTCGGCGCTTCTGCTGGCTTCGGCTGCCACAGCGAGTCCGATGAGGCCCATCCACTGGTCGCTGTCGAGGATCAGCGCCTCGAGGATCCGCCTCATGTTCTGGCGTGGGAGAGCCGAGGCACACGCGATGCCCGCGACGCCGAGCTTGCGATCGCGACCCAGGCCCTCGAGCACCGAGCGCATCGCCTGGTCGCCGAGCATATCGACGAGACAGTCCAGTCCACCGGCGCCGGTGTTGTTGGACTCGCCCAGCATCAGAGAGATCACGCAGCCGGCGACTCGCCCGCGGCTCTCGGGGTTCTCGGTGAACTCGGGCGCCCCGACGATATCGGCGATGATCGGAGCCGCCGTGGTCGGGTTCTTCAGCAGCACCTCGGCGACCGTGCGGTTTTTGGCATCGTCCGGATCGGCCGTCTCGCGATCAGTCGCAAACCACGCGACCCACTTCGCCACGCTCGAGTCCAGACGATCCCGCTTAGCCACCCGCCCATCCTCGGGAGAGTCACGCGCGCGCCTTCGGTTCGACGAGGCCGACGGGGCCGACGAGGCCGACGGGGCCGACGAGGCCGACGGGGCCGACGAGGAAGCGTTCTTCGGAGGACGGCCGCGGCGCGGAGTGCCGCTTCCACGGCCTTGCACTTTCGCGCCTGCGCGTTATATGCAGGTTATACGCCCCCCATCCTATCCTCGTACAACCCTTTTAAAAACGAGCGTAAGCACCGCGCGCGCCCCAAAAAAGATGCAACGCATGCATCCAGCTATGATACTTCCGCTGTGATATACTCACCGGGTGGCGTGTAGTCGGGGTCTCTCGGGTCGTCGCCAGACTTTGGGTCCGAGTCAGATTCGGATCCGGGGTAATACATCGCGTTTTCACGGGACTTCTTCGTTTCGTTGTGAGCCAAAAGTACGGAAGTGGGTGGTTTTCCGGAGTTATATACAAGGAACCACAAAGGCCGGTAAAAAAAGTGTTTTGTTTTTGGTGTGTGTGTGTGTGTGTGGGTGTGTGCCGAAGGCCGGGGGTCCCCCCGCGCACACAAAGGGGGGCCCTTGGGTCATAAAAAGCCCCCCCACCAAGGCCCGGACCA
>CAIKNO010000607.1 GCA_903828805.1 uncultured Sandaracinus sp.
ACCTCGATCTGCTTGCTCCGCGAGGCGTCGCCGCGCACCAGCGTCACGTCGCGCCGCGGCACTCCGAGGGCGCGCGCGAGCAGGGCGACGAGGGCCGCGTTCGCCTCGCCCTCCACGGGCGGTGCCGTCAGCGCGACCTTCAGCGCGCCGTCGAGGACCCCGACGACCGCGTCCCGGCTCGCCCGCGGCACGACCCGCACCGCGAAGCGAACCGAGTCCCCGCGCTCCTCGAGCTGCAGCATGAAGACGGGGGCGGGGGCCACGGGCCCACTCCCCGCCCAGAGCGGGGGGCGCAGGCACGGCCCCCGCCGGGCCCTCACGGGGTGCAGTTCACGCCGATGTCCTCGGAGTGGCTGCAGTTCTCGATGCCCCAGCCGGCCGACATGCACATCGGCAGCGTCGTCTCGGTGCCGCCGCACGACACGTCGTCGAGCCAGGTGGGATCGATGCCGTCGGGCACCGACATCGCGAGCAGCGCCGCGCCGGTGCGGGACGAGAACCCGAGCTGCCCGCAGGTCACGGCGACGAACTGGGTCTGCCGCGTGCCCGCGGTCGAGATGAAGTCGTCGCAGACCGTGCCCCACACGCTGTTGTGCAGGACTTCGACCCGGCCGTTGTTGCGGCCCGAGCCGCCGGTCAGCCGGACGTCGTCGTTCGCGTAGGCGTCGCACCGGAAGCCCGCGCCCTCGAAGGTGAAGCAGTTCTCGGTGCCGTAGGCGGAGTGCGGGCAGTCGGCGATGCGGCGCTCGGTGCCGGTGCAGTTCACGTCGTCGAGGACGAAGTCGTTGCTCGGCGCGTCGTAGGTGCCGACGAAGGCGCCGCCGCGGTAGCCCATCTGCTGACAGACCGTGGTGGTGCTGTAGCCGAAGTAGGTGCCCGAGTAGTTCCCGTCGAAGTAGTCGTCGCAGACCTCGCCCCACGCGCTCGCGTGGAAGACCTGCAGGCGGCCTTCCATGCCGCTCGGCCCGCCGACGAGCCGGACATCCCCCTCGCCGGGGACGCAGCGGATGCCGACGGCCTCGCTGGCCGAGCAGTTCTCGACGTTCCACCCCGCGAACGCGCACTGCGAGAGGTCCGCCTCGGTGCCGGTGCAGTTCACGTCGTCCATCGCCGGAGTGCCCGAGCCGCCGCCGAAGGCGTTCAGGAACTGGTGGCCGGTGCCGGTGAAGCCGAGGTTCCGGCAGACGAGGTTCGCCATCGCCTGCTGCGCCGCCGCGTCGTAGGTGTCGTCGCAGACGTCGCGCCAGCCGCCGCTGTAGTAGACCTCGAGCATGCCGTGGTTGGTGCCCTCGCCGTTCCGCAGCCGGAGCGGGAGGTAGAAGCCGGGGTCGACCTGGCACGACGAGGTGCACCCGTCGTTCGAGACGGTGTTGCCGTCGTCGCACTCCTCGCCGGTGTCGATCGTGCTGTTGCCGCAGGTCGTCGCGCGGCAGGCGCTGGTGTCGAAGGTGCAGTTCGACGCGCGGCACGTCAGCGTGCCGCCGCCGGGGAAGCCCTGCGACGCGCAGGTGGCGCCCATCAGCATCGTGCCGTCGCAGCTCTCCGAGAGCACGATGCGGCCGTCGCCGCAGACCGCCGTGCACGACGAGGGCATGCCGGTGCAGGCGAAGCCGGTCTCGACGGTGCAGCGGGCGGAGCAGCCGTCCGCGTCGTCGGCGTTGCCGTCGTCGCAGGCCTCACCCGACTCCATGCGGCCGTTGCCGCAGGCGGACGTGGTGCAGCGGGCGGTGTCGAAGGCGCACGCCGCGGTGCAGCCGAGGGTGCCGGCGGTGAAGCCGCGGCTCGCGCACGTCTGGCCGCCGAGGGCGCTGCCGTCGCACGACTCGCTGCCGTCGACCCGGCCGTTGCCGCAATTCGTGCACGCGGCGAGGTCGAAGGTGCAGCCGGAGTTGCAGCCCAGGGTGCCCGATGCGTAGCCGAGGGAGGCGCAGCTGCGGCCGCCGACGTCGGCGCCGTCGCAGTCCTCGCCCGTGTCGCGGGTGCGGTTGCCGCAGGTCGCGCGGGTGCACGCGCTGTCGTTGAAGGCGCAGGTCGGCGAGCACGAGAGCGTGCCGCCGGTGAAGCCGCGCGCGGCGCACGTCGCCCCGTTGAGCAGGGTGCCGTCGCACTCCTCGCCCGTGTCGAGCGCGCCGTTGCCGCACGCCGTGCAGCCGGAGGTGTCGAAGAGGCAGTCCGCGCCGCAGCGCAGCTCCCCGGAGACGAAGCCCTGGGTGGCGCAGCGGGCGCCCGCGAGGTTGCGCCCGTCGCAGTCCTCGCGCGCGTCGAGGCGGCCGTTGCCGCAGACGGACTCGACGCACATCGACTTGTCGAGGGTGCAGTCGTCGTTGCAGGCGATGGTCCCCGACAGGTAGCCCTCGGAGACGCACGTCGCGGCGTTGAGCTGGGTTCCGTCGCACTCCTCGCGCCCCTGGATCACGCCGTCGCCGCAGCTGTTGCCGGCGTCGGGCGCGGTGCTGGCGTCCGCGGGGCGGCCCGCGTCGGGGGGGGTGCCGCCGGCGTCGCGCGGGACGCGACCGCTGTCGGGGGAACCGGCGTTGCCGTTGGCGCACCCGGTCAGGGATCCGGAGATCCCGAGGGCGAGCCCGACGGAGAGAGAGACGACCACGGCGCGAGAGAGCATCGAGAACCTCCGAAGCGACCGGATCTACCAGGGACCGGGCGCGGCGCCAGTCCCCCCCGGACGCGGCCGGCGTCCTCGATGGATGACCCCGCGGGCAGCATGGCCCTTCGGTTCAGCGCTCTGCGTCGGGCTCGAGCGGCGGGGGCGCGCCGTCCGCGTGCCGCGGGTTCAGCGTGCGGGGGGGCAGCAGCTCGGGCTCGTTGGGGATCTTCTGCGCCATGAAGATGGCCGCATCGAGCTTCTGGAACGCGCGCTTCTTGTAGAAGGCGAGGGCGGTCTTGTTGTTCTCGGCGACCTCGAGGACGAGGTGGGTGCAGCCGCGGATCCGGGCGAGGTGCTGGAGCTGCTCGAGCATGAACGAGCCGACGCCGCGGCCTTGATAGTCGGGATGGGACGCGAGCTCCTCGACGAAGAGCGGGCGCATGTCGCGGGTGTCGAAGTAGCGCGGGTTGATCCAGTTGTCGGAGCCCGTCACCTCGAACGCGCACTCGGCGTACCCGACGATGTCCGCGCCGACCTCGAACACGAGCTGCTCGATGCCCTCGTCGTCGTACTGCTCCTCGAAGCGCTGCTTGCTGCGCGGGCGCTGGTACTCGACCGTCTGCCGGTTCACGTTCCGGAACACCAGCTTCAGGAATTCCCAGACCCGGTTCAGGTCTCGGCGGTGCATGCGGCGCACGCGGATCGCCTCGACGGGCGGGGCTTGGACGTCGTCGTCCAGGGAGGGCTCGGAGGAGTCGGTGCGGGCGGCGGGCGGGACCGCGGACGGGGCTTTTCGACGTCGTGCCATGCGGCGCGAGTCTTACCACGGGCGCTGCACCCCAGGAGGCCGCGGACCGAGCCCGAGACGTGCGCGACGCGCCTGGGGTCGCGCGCTCGGCAGCGCTATCCTCGGCCGGCGGGGCCTCGGGCGGCTGCGCGCGGAGGCGAAGCGGGATGGGCAAGCGCATCGGGATCTTGACGGGCGGGGGCGATTGCCCGGGGTTGAACGCCGTGATCCGCGCCGCGGTGAAGGTGGGGGTCGAGCGGCACGGGTTCGAGGTGTTCGGCATCGAGGACGCCTTCTCCGGGCTCATCGACCTCGACTACCGCTCTCCGAACGGCAACCGCTGGCTCACGCCGCGGGACGTGCGCGACGTCCTCGGTCGGGGCGGCACCTTGCTCGGGACGTCCAACCGCAACGACCCGTTCCACTTCGTGACGAAGGACGCCGAGGGCCGCCCGGTCGAGCGCGACGTCTCGGACCTCGTCGTCGAGCACGCGCGCGCGATGCGCCTCGACGGCCTCATCTCCATCGGGGGCGACGGCTCGATGGCCATCTCGCAGCGCCTGCTCGAGAAGGGGCTCCCGATCGTCGGCGTGCCCAAGACCATCGACAACGACCTCGGCGCGACCGATCAGACCTTCGGCTTCGACACCGCCGTGGGCATCGCCACCGAGGCGCTCGACCGGCTGCGCGACACCGCCGAGAGCCACGACCGGGTGATGCTCCTCGAGGTGATGGGGCGCGACGCGGGCTTCATCGCGCTGCACGCGGGGATGGCCGGCGGCGCCGACGCGATCCTCATCCCGGAGATCCCCTACGCCATCGAGCCTCTCGTGCGGATGGTCCAGGCGCGCGCCGAGGCGGGCCAGAAGTACAGCTTGATCGTGGTCAGCGAGGGCGCCAAGCCCCTCGGCGGCGACGTGAGCGCGCTGGGGCGGAAGCCCGGCGAGATGGTGCGGCTGAAGGGCGCGGCCGCCCGCGTGGAGGCCGCGCTCGAGGGCCGGCTCGACGCGGAGGTCCGCGTGACGGTGCTCGGCCACCTGCAGCGGGGCGGCGTCCCCTCGAGCTTCGACCGCATCCTGGCGAGCCGCTTCGGCCGTGCGGCGGCGGAGCTCTGCGCGCAGGACGCGTGGGGTCGGATGGTGGCGCTGCGCGACGGGGCCATCGTGTCGATCCCCATCGCCGACGCGGTCGCGCGGCCGCGTCGGGTCGACCCGAAGGGCGACCTGCTCGAGGCGGCGAGGGCGCTCGGCACCGTGTTCGGAGACGAGCCGGCCTGAGCGAAGGCTCAGCGGCTCCGCTCGGCGAGCACGGCCTGGATCTTCGCGGTGAGCAGGTCGAGCGCGACGTGGTTGTCGCCGCCCTCGGGGA
>CAIKNO010000608.1 GCA_903828805.1 uncultured Sandaracinus sp.
GACCTCCCCCGGCAGCGCTGCCAGGTCGGCGCTGTCCCAGGCAGCCGAAGTCGGAGCCGCGGCCGAGGGGCGCATCGGTGCCGCGGCCAGGCCGAGGATCGCCTCCCGGAGCGCGGGGGAGAGCGACCCGACCTCGGGGCCTCCACCGGCGGGCTTCAGCAGGCCGACGCCCCCGCAGAAGAAGCCCAGCGCATCGACCCCGAGGGCCCCTTCGAGCCCGTGGATCGCCGCGCCGAGGATGGCGTCTCCATCGCGCGCGTCGAGGAGCGCGAGCAGCACGTCGGCGGTGTCGACCGGTCCAGGCCTCCCTCGCGCTGCGCCGAAGGGAACTGGCTGAGGCTCCTGAGCGGTCGGGACGATGGTGTGCACGGTGCGGAGGTGAGCAACAGTCGGGCCAGCCCGAGGACCGGCCCCTTCGACGTCCTGATCGCGCTCCGCGTCATCGTCGATGCCTCACCTGAGGCATTTCGACCCATGCGTCAGGCGCACACCCGCAGGTGATCGGCGAGGCGGTCCCGGAGGCGTCGCTCCAGCTGCCGCACACGCTCTCCGCTCACACCGATCTGCTCGCCCACCTGCCGCAACGACGCGGGTTCGTCCGCCACGAGCCGGTGGTCGAAGATGCAGGCGTCGCGGTCGCCGAGCTGGGCACGGAAGTGGTGAATGGCCGAGACCGTCCGCTGCTTCTCCTCGTGCTCGGCGACCACCTCCTCGGGCCCGGGGAGTTCGTTCGCGAGGGTGTCTTCGACCGTCCTGCGGGTTCCGTCGCCCGTC
Organism: uncultured Sandaracinus sp.; assembly: GCA_903828805.1. GTDB lineage: Bacteria > Myxococcota_A > Polyangia > Polyangiales > Sandaracinaceae > Sandaracinus. The sequence goes on from CAIKNO010000608.1 coordinate 775, forward strand.
GCTGCGCTGAGCGATACGTCCCGGTTCTCGAGACGCGCGAGCAACGACTCGACCTCGCTGGTGTCGACCCCGAGCTTCTCGGCGATCGCCTCGCGCGTGGGCTCGACGTTCTCGGCGACGAGGGCCGCGTGCGCGCGGCCGACGTTGAAGAAGAGGCGCCGGCCCGCCCTCGTCGTGGAGCTCCGCACGATCCGCAGACGATCACGGAGGAACGCGATGACGTACGCGCGGACCCAGAGCGTCGCGTACGTCGAGAACAGGACTCCACGCTCCGGGTCGAAGCGGTCCGCCGCCACCAGGAGGCCGATGTTGCCCTCCTGGATCGCATCCATCATGCAGCGCTGCAGCGCGGGATAGCCGCGGACGATCTTCACGACGAGGCGCAGATGGCTCTCGATCAACCTTCGGCGCAATGATTCCTGACCGACCTCCTTCATCCGAGTGACGAGCGACCGCTCTTCTTCCCGGGTGAGCATGGGGATCTGCGAGACGGCGCGCAGGTAGGTACCAAGGGACGCTTCGCGAAGACTGGGAATCGACATCGTTCCTCCGGACGGGCCGTCCTGATCGACGGCCGCAGGGTCGAGGGTCTCGACCACAGGGTTGCAGCCCCGTCTTTGCAGATGCGATGCCATCCCGAAATCAAGCTCGACACGCGCCCATTCGAGGTCGGTGAGGCACGATGGATCGAGGCAAGTTGCGCCACCTGCGACGCGCACGGGACACCCGGCCACGGATGCGCGCGCCGACTTCTCGTGGGTGGCGCGGGGGAACGCCACACGCGCCTCGCCCGGGCTCCTCCGACGGCGCCTCCGAAGGTCCGGGCCCCCGGAGCCGAGACCCTCGACTTTCGCGGCCCCGCGCTTCGTGGTTGCGGAGTCCGGCGATTCGACGCCAAGATGCGGCCGGGTCGGCCTGCGGAGGGTCGACGTGTCAGGGGAACAGGACCGGCCATGGCTTCGAAGGACGCGCTCGTCTGCCACGTCTGCGGCTTCAAGAACCAACTCGACGCGGTTCGATGCGTCTCGTGCGGCGCCAAGCTGGACGCCGAGAGCGTCGACTACGGTGCCGAAGAAGAAGCGGACCGGAAAGACCAGCAGACCGGCTTCGAGGTGAAGTGGATCGGCATCACCTTCGGGGTGTATTTCGTCTTCCAAGCGATCGCGCTCGCGTTGTTGCCGGCCGTGATTCCCTCGTACGACCCGTTCCAGAACATCTGGGGCATCCTGATCTCGTCGATCACGTGGTTCCTCGGCGGCATCGTCGCGGGCTACCTGTCTCCGGGCCGGACCTTCATCGAGCCGGCGATCGCCGCCATCATCGCGGCCGTGCCCACGGTGGCCTATCTGATGTGGCGGACCCCCGGTTCGCCCGGCGACGGCTTCGACCCCTCGATGCTCGCTTACACCGTGGGCGGCATCATGGGCGTGATGATCTCCCTGTTCGGCGCCTTCCTCGGCGAGCGCCTCCAGGGCGCGACCCGCGGTCACAAGCCCAGCCGTTGAGGCTTCGGGCCGACGCACCGTGATCGTCGAGGGTCGGCGCTCGGCCACGTTCGGCGGCGTGCTCGCGGAGTGGGCCGGAGGGGGAATGGGCTCCCGGCCCGAGGCGTTGGAAGCGCGGAACGTGGGGGGAACGACTTGATTTACGTCTACCTGTTCTCGTTGGTGCTCGGCGGCGTGCTGGTCGGCGCCTCGCTCTTGCTCGGACACCACGAGACCGGCGCAGGGCTCGAGGGTGGAATCCTCTCCGATGCGGGCGATGTGCCCGGCGCAGCGGGCTCCATCGAGGGCGCGCTCGTCTCGTTCATGACGGTCCGGTTCTGGACGTTCTTCCTGGCCTTCTTCGGCCTCACCGGCCTCGTGCTCGACGGCTTCGCGCTGGTGTCGAGCGGCGTGCTCGCCGCGGTGCTGTCGATCGGCATGGGGCTCTTCGCGGGCGGCGGCGCGTCGTGGGCGATGTCGCTGGCCCGGGGCGGCGACACCCAGAGCGCCGCCACCGTGAAGGACTACGTCGGAAAGTCCGCGCGCGTGCTGGTCGGGTTCGGCCCCGGCACGACCGGGAAGGTGCGCATGGAGATCCGCGGCAACAGCATCGACCTGCTCGCCACCAGCGTGGACGACGCATCGTTCGCGGTGCGCGACGAGGCCCTGGTGGTGGACGTCGACGGCAACGGCGTGCGCGTGGCCCGGATGGAGCCGGACCGCGCCTCTCGCACCTGAACGCGGCGGTCCGAGACCGCCCTCGATCACGAACCAAGCCCGCAGGAGAGCCCCTCGATGCAATACGGATATCCGCCCCCCACGCCGCCGCCCCTGCCGGCCTACCCCATCGATCCAGGGCTCCTCTGGCTGGCGGTGATCGCCGCCATCCTCGTGCTCGGCGGCACGTTCGCGCTGGTCTGGTTCATCCGGCAGTTCCTGTACGTCGCGAGCCCGAACGAGGCGCTCGTGTTCAGCGGCGGCACGTACCGGCTCGAGGACGGCTCCTCGCTCGGCTACCGGGTCGTGAAGTCCGGGCACCGCGCGATTCGAATCCCCATCCTCGAGCGCGTCGACCGGCTCGAAGTATCGACCCTGCCGATCGACATCATGGTGGAGAACGCCTACTCCCGCGGGAACATCCCGCTGCGCGTCCACGCGATCGCGAACGTCAAGGTGCACAGCGACATCCGCTGGATCCGCAACGCCATCGAGCGCTTCCTCGGCCGCAACACCCAGGAGATCCAGGTGGTGTCGCAGCAGACCCTCGAGGGCGCGCTCCGCGAGGTCATGGCGCAGCTCACGCCCGAGGAGATCAACGAGGACCGGCTCAAGTTCGCCGACCGGCTGATCCACGCGGCCGAGGACGACCTGCAGAAGCTCGGGCTTCAGCTCGATACGCTGAAGATCCAGAGCGTCAGCGACCAGACGGGGTACCTCGACTCCCTCGGCCGGCCGGTCATCGCGGGGGCCCTGAGGGACGCCGAGAACGCCGAGAACCAGGCCGCACAGGAGACGCAGCAGGCGCAGGCGGACGCGAACCGCCGGGCCGAGATGGCCCGGGCCACCTCGCAGACGGCCACCCAGCAGAAGCAGAACCAGCTGCGCACGCTGCGGGCCCAGCTCGAGGGCGAGGCGCAGGCCGTCGAACGGGAGGCCGAGGCCGCCGCGAAGACGGCCCGCGCGACGGCCGAGCGGCAGTTGCAGGAGGTCCGCGCCCAGCTCGAGCAGCGCCGCCTCCACGCGGAGATCGTCATCCCGGCCGAGATCCACCGTCAGGCCCAGGAGATCCTCGCGAAGGGCGCCGCGGCCCCGACCATCGAGAACGGCATCGCCGCCGCCGAGATCTTGAGGGCGATGAGCGACGCGTGGACCTCGATGGGCCCGCAGGCCCGCGAGATCTACGTCATCCAGCACCTCGAGGAGATCGTCGGCACGGTGGTGCGCTCGCTCCAGGGCGCCAAGGTCGACGAGATCCACATCCTCGATCAGGGGGATGGTTCGGGGCTCGCGAGCTACGCCGCGAGCTACCCGAAGATGGTCGCGACGGTCATGTCCGCGCTCCGAGAGACGACCGGCGTCGACGTCCCCGCGATCCTCGCGGGCGGGACGGCGTCGGGCAGCCAGGGAAGGTCCTGAACGATGGCACTCATCACCCCGATCCTCGCGCTGATGGCCATCGGCGGCATCGCCGTGCTCGCCATCGTCGGACTCTTCCGGAACGTGCTCTACGTCAGCGGCCCCAACGAGGTGCTTGTCTTCTCGGGGGCGAGCAAGAGCGTCACCTCCGACGGACGGAGCATCGGCTACCGCTTCATCAAGGGCGGCCGCGCGATCCGGAACCCGCTCTTCGAGACGGTGGACCGGATGGACCTGACGAACATGACGATCGAGCTCACGGTGAAGGGGGCCTACTCCCGCGGCGGGATCCCGCTCACCGTGCAGGGCGTCGCGAACATCAAGGTGCCCGGCGAGGAGCCGCTCATCCACAACGTGGTGGAGCGCTTCCTCGGAAAGTCGCGCGAGCAGATCATGGAGATCGCCCAGGAGACCCTCGAAGGGAATCTCCGCGGCGTGCTCGCGACGCTCACGCCGGAGCAGGTCAACCAGGACAAGGAGGCCTTCGGCGCCCGCCTGACGGAGGAGGCCGAGCACGACCTCAGCAACCTCGGGCTCGTGCTCGACACGCTGAAGATCCAGAACGTGACCGATGACGTCGGCTACCTCGACGCGATCGGCCGTATGCGGAGCGCCGAGGTCCGGCGCAACGCGCAGATCGCCGAGGCAGGCGCGAAGGCACAGGCCGCCGAGCAGAAGTGGCGCAACACGATGGAGGCGGAGCTGAGCAAGCTCGACGCCCTGATGCGCGTGGCCTCGGCCGACAACGACCGGCGGATCATCGACGCGCGGACGAAGCGTGAAGCGATGATCGCCGAGCAGCAGGCCGAGGTGCAGGCGCTCATCGCCCAGGCCCAGGCCGAGGTCGGGATGCAGGACGCACGGATCGAGCAGGTCAAGCTCCAGCTCCAGGCCGACGTGATCCAGCCCGCCGAGGCCCAGCGTGCCCAGGACGAGCAGGCCGCGAAGGCGCACGCCGCACGGCTCGTGGAGCAGGGCCGGGCGACCGCGACCGTGCTCAAGAACCTCGCGGCGACCTACCGCAGCGCGGGGACGAGCGGCCGCGACGTGCTGCTGATGCAGAAGCTGGTGCCGACCTTGAACCAGATCATGAGCTCGGTCGGCCCGATCCACGTCGACCGCCTCACGGTCATCGGGGGCGGGACCTCAGCCGGGGGCGATAGCCTCGCGAGCAAGCTCGTGCAGACGAGCGAGCAGGTGAAGGCGGCCACCGGTCTCGACGTGCCCCAGATGCTGCGCGATCGCTTCGAAGGCGCGCCGGCCGGACGGCCCGCCAGCGTTCGCCCGGCGGTCCAGGCCCCGAAGCCGGGGCCCGAACGCACCTGACGACGGCGCCGCTCTCGGTCTCGCAGCGGCCGCGGCTCAGGCGCGGCGGACGACCGACCCCGGCATCTCGCCGGTGAGTCGGTCGTCGCGCAGCGTGGGGATGCCCCGGACCAGCGTGGCGCGGTATCCGCGGGCGTCCTGCAAGAAGCGCTTCCCGCCGCCGGGCAGGTCGTGCGCGAGGCGCGGCGGCAGCAAGCCGAGGCGCGCGAAGTCGATGACGTTGAGGTCCGCCCTCCGCCCGACCTCGAGCAGTCCGCGGTCGCGCATCCCCGCCCACGCGGCCGGCTCGCCCGTGAGTTTGCGGACGGCGTCGCCGAGCGAGAAGCGGGCGGCCTCGCGATCCCGCGCCCAGTGCAGGAGGAAGAACGTCTGCATGCTGGCATCGCAGATCGTGCCGACGTGCGCCCCGCCATCGCCGAGCGCGACCATCGAGAGCGGGTGGTGCAGCATCGTCGCGACGTCGTCGAGCGAGTGCCCTCCGTAGTTGAAGATGGGGAAGTAGAGCAGCTCGCGACCGTCCTGCTCGAGCAGCGCGTCGTAGACGACGTCGAGCGTCGAGACGCCGCGGCGCATCGCCTCGGCGAACAGCGAGGACTCTTTCGCGGGCTCGTAGGAGGGGTTCGGTCCGAGCCGGTAGAGCTTCATCGCCACGAAGTCGATCGAGGCGAGGAGCTGGTCCGCGAGGGGCGGGATGGGCGAGCCGTCGCCGCCGATCGGCTCGCTCTTCTCGGACAAGATCCGGCGCTTCGTCTCCGGGTCCCGCAGCCGCGCGACGCGTTCGGACAGCGGGAGATGGGAGATGGCCTTGTACGAAGGGAACCCGACGAAGGGATGGAAGGTGGCCTCGAGTCCGAGCATCACGCCGATGCCACGCGGCGCGACCTGGGCCTTCATCGTGACGCCGCGCGCGTTCGCCTGCTCGAGGCGGGCGAGGATCCGACGCCACTGGTCGGTCGCCCCGTCGCGCTGCATCGTGGAGACCGACATCGGGCGGCCGCTCGCTGCGGCCATCGCCTCGAGCACGTCGAACTCGGCGTCGAAACGCTCGGGCGACACGGCCATGTCGAAGTCGCTGACGGCCTGGAGGATGCCGCTCGAGAGCCCCTGGAAGGCCGATGCGATCCCGGCGAGCTCGCGCGCGCCGACGTCGCTCGCCGGCGTGGCCGAGCCGTCCTTGGCGCGGTGGTTGTCGGTGCGGCCCGTCGTGAACCCGATCGCCCCGTCGAGCAGCGCCTGGCGGACGAGCCCGCGCATGGACGCGATGTCGTCGTCCGTCGCGTCTTCGCGCGCGAGCCCGCGCTCGCCCATCACGTACACGCGCACGGCGTCGTGCGGGACGTGCGCGCCGACGTCGAGGGTGCGCGGCCGACGCTCGAGGGCATCGAGGTAGTCACCGAACGTCTCCCAGTCCCAGCGGAGGCCCTCCGCGAGCGCGCTGCCGGGGATGTCCTCCACGCCCTCCATGAGCTCGACCAGTCGTTCGCGGTCGGCCTTCCGCACCGGGGCGAAGCCCACGCCGCAGCTGCCGACGAGCGCGGTCGTGACGCCGTGCACCGCGCTCGGGAGCATCTCCGAGTCCCAGCTGGCCTGGCCGTCGTAGTGGGTGTGGAGATCGACGAAGCCCGGGGTGACGATCGCGCCCTCGGCGTCGATGACCTCGGCCCCTCCGGGGTCGAGGGACGGCGCGATCTCCACGATGATCCCGCCGCGGATCCCGAGGTCCGCGCGGCGCGGTCCCCGACCCGTTCCATCGACGATCTCACCCCCACGAACCACGCGGTCGAACGACATCGGCAGACCCCTTCCTGAAGAGGGTCGCGATGCTACCACGCGCGTGGCAGCCTCCGGCCATGGAGTCGAAGTCGTCGTACGGTCCGAGGGTCGGCGAGGCCCTGAAGCTCGCGGCGGATGCGTTCCGCGACCGCGTCCGGAAGGGGAGCGGAGTTCCGTACCTGACGCATCTGCTGTCGGTCGCCACCCTCGTGATGGAACACGGAGGAGACGAGGATCAGATCGTCGCGGCGGTCCTGCACGACTACCTCGAGGACATTCCGGGCGCGGAACAAGCCGAGCTCGAGCGGCGCTTCGGCGCCCGCGTGGCGCGCCTCGTGCTGGCGCTCTCCGACGCCACGGACGCGGATAACAAGGAGGCCTGGAGGCCGCGCAAGGAGCGCTACCTCGCGCATCTGCGGGCCGCCCCGGCCGAGGTGAAGCTCGTGAGCGCCGCCGACAAGCTGCACAACGCCCGCAGCATCGAGGCGGACCATCGACGGGTCGGCGAGGCCGTGTTCGACCGGTTCACCGGGGGACGCGAAGGGACGCTCTGGTATTATCGCGCGGTCGTCGCGGCGCTGTCGGTCGACTTCGAGCACCCGCTGGTCGAGGAGGTCGGTCGCGCGGTGGCCTCGCTGCATGCCGCCGCGGGCGCCTCGCTCGAGCCGACCTGAGCGGGCGAGCGCCGAGGCGCGCGAGAAATCGCATCGACGGCATGGTTCGCCGCCAGCGGCAGAGGCTATCCTCCCGCGCATGATCGTCCGCCACCCGTTCCTGTCGCACGGCCTCGTCCTGATCGGCTCACTCGCCTTGGCCGCCTGCGGAGGCGATGCGGGGTCGCCCGACGCGGGCCCCGACGCGGCCGTCTCGAGCTGCGTGTTCCAGGGACTGCACTGGTCGCACACCGCGGTGGGCGTGCAGGTCGGCACCACCCGCGACGTCTCGCTCGAGCTGGCGCGCGATGCCTGCGCCGACTTCACGGTGCGGCTCGAGACGACCGGCGCGGGCCGCATCGTCGGGCTGCCGACCGAGGTGACGTTCGTGCCCAACGAGGCCGCGCGCGTGCCCCTCGAGGTGACGGGCGAAGGGGAGGGTTCCGTCACCGTGCGCGCGTCCTTGACGGACGGACAGGGCATGGCGTGGGAGGCCGTGCTCGAGGTGGACGTCGCGCCTGCCGACCTGCCCGCGTGTGCCGGAAGCGGTGCGGGACGGGTCATGCCCGGGGCGGCCGCCGTCGAGGTCCCGACCGGCAGTTCGATCTCGGGTGCGCGCGTCGCGGTCGCGGAGGGCGCGGCGCGCGACGACCTCTACCGCGTGGAGCCGTTCGACGTCGCCATCGGGTGCGGCGCGTCCCAGGTGCCCGAGGGCTACCTCGCGCTCGGTCCGGCCGTGTCCTTCACGAGCCCGACCGTGTACCGATTCCAGCGGGAGATCGATCTCGCGATCCCGCTGCGCACCGCACGGCTGCCCTCGCACGCCCACCGCGGGCACGTGGAGGTCGCGTACACCGGGCCGGGCGTCGTGACACCCCGCGTCGTGTCCATCGCGAACCCGGACTTCCAGGGTCGCCCGGGCGACGGAACGCTCCGCTTCCAGGCGCCCCGGCTCGGCACGTACCAGGCCGTGGTTCGAGCGGATGCGCCGACCACCCGGGAGCGCACGTTCCATCACCGCGGCATCCTCGGGTTCTCGATGGGCGGCAGCGGCTCGGGCCGCATCGGCATCGGAAACCCGGACCGATTCGACTTCGTCGCGCCGCTCGGCGGGCCGACCGACTGGACGTACATGCTGGAGTACATCCGGCGCTACCACCTCGGCGGGTTCTGCACCGAGGCCCAGCGGCAGGACGACCTCGCCGACGGCACGCTGGACACGTGCGGCGCCGCGTCGCAGCAGTTCGCCGAGGCGCGCGGAGAGCTCTACGAGCACGTGCAGCACTTCGAGAACTGGTGGTACGAGGATGCCTACGACGGCCAGGGCGGCACCTTCGATCGCGAGGAGTACATCGCGATCTTCCGCGACCTCGCGGCGATGTTCGGCAAC
>CAIKNO010000609.1 GCA_903828805.1 uncultured Sandaracinus sp.
CGAACCTCGAGCCGGCGCTGCGTGACGTGCGGCTATCGCTGCTCGAAGCGGACGTCGACCTCGGCGTCGTCAAGCGCTTCTTGCAGCGCGTGAAAGACCAGGTCGTCGGCGAGACGGTCCAGAACGAGGTCCAGGCCAAGGGTCGCACGATCCGCATCGGTCCCGCCGAGCGGTTCATCAAGGCCTGCCAGGACGAACTCGTCGCGATGATGCAGAGCGAGGGCGCGCCCATCGTGATGGCGCCAGCCCCGTCGCCCACCGGCATCATGATGGTCGGCCTGCAAGGCTCCGGAAAGACCACGACCACCGGCAAGCTCGCGCGCCTGCTCGAGAGCCAGGGGCGCAAGCCGCTCCTCGTCGCCGCCGACGTGCAGCGGCCCGGCGCCATCGAGCAGCTGCGCGTCCTCGGCGAACGCCTGTCGATTCCGGTGTTCTCCATCCCGGGCGGCCAGCCCGTCGACATCTGCGTCCAGGCACTCGAGCACGCCCGGAAGCTGAAGCGGGACACGATCCTGTTCGACACGGCGGGCCGCCTCGCCGTCGACGAGCCGTTGATGGCCGAGCTCGAGGAGATCAAGGCGAAGGTGAAGGCGTCGAACGTCTTCATGGTCGTCGACGCGATGATCGGCCAGGACGCGGTCAAGACAGCGGCCGCGTTCCACGAGCGCCTGTCGCTGACCGGCATCGTGCTCACGAAGCTCGACGGCGACGCACGCGGCGGCGCGGCTCTGTCGATCCGCGAAGTGACCGGCGCGCCGGTCAAGTTCGTCGGCACCGGCGAGGGCCTCGACAAGCTCGAGGAGTTCCGCCCGGACGGCATGGCGAGCCGGATCCTCGGATTCGGCGACGTCGTCGGTCTGATGAAGGACTTCGAAGGCGTCGTCGACCAGAACAAGGCCGAGAAGGACGCCAAGCGGATGCTCGAGGGCAGGTTCACCCTGCATGATTTCCTCGAGCAGATCCGGATGATCCAGAAGATGGGGCCGCTCCAGGACCTCTTCGAGAAGCTGCCTTTCTTCCAGGACTCGGTGCCCGAGGGGTTCCAGGTCGACGACAAGGAGCTCAAGCGCGCGGAAGCGATCGTCAGTTCGATGACGAAGCAGGAGCGCGTGGAGCCCGAACTCTTCGGGCGAGAGAAGACCCGCATCACCCGCGTGGCCAAGGGCTCGGGGCGCTCGGAGCAGGAGGTCCTCGACCTCCTCCAGCGCTTCTCGTTCATGAAGCAGATGATGGGCGACATCGGCCAGCAGGCGGGGATGCTCTCGAAGATCCCCGGCCTCAAGGGGATGGCCTCGGCCCGACGCCTCAACGAGCTGGTCCGCACCAGCGGTCTCGACGGCAACCCGATGATGTCGTCGCTCGCCGATCAGCTGCTCGAGGCCGCGGTCGCCGGAGACCCGCGGGGCGCCAATCCGCTCGCGTCCATGTTCGGTGGCATGGGGGGACCGTTGCCGAAGGCGCCCGCCAAGCCCGCCGACAAGACGAAGAAGAAGCATCTCCGCAAGCTGCAGAAGCAAGCCCGGAAGAAGTCGCGAAAGTGAATGCGCGCCCGGTCGAAAGGCGCCCCGTGCATGAGAGGCAATCGATGAACAGGACCCTCGGAGTCGTTCTGATCGCGGCCTTCGCGGCCGTGGGATGCGTGGAGCGGGCCCCCGAACTGACGGCCGCCGAGCGCGAGCAACTCGGCACGCACGTGACGCGCGAGGCGCCTCAGCCGCAGCACGCCCTCGACGTCCAGTTCGAGAACGGAATTCGCCTCATCGGCTACGACGTCGACGTGGAGAGCGTGACGCCCGGCCAGCCCTTCACGGTCAGCTGGTACTGGCGGGTCGACCGCCGGCTCGAGGGCGGGTGGCAGGCGTTCACGCACCTCGCGGACGGCCGGGGTGAGAACCGCATCAACCAGGACAGCGAAGGCGTCGTGCGCCAGCTGTATCCTCCCTCCCGGTGGCGCGAGGGCGATTTCATCCGCGACGAGCAGCGGATGACGATCCCGACCGACTGGAACTCCGATCGGGTCGTGTTCTACCTCGGGCTCTGGAACGGGCCGCACCGCCTCACCGTGTCGAGCGGACCGAACGACGGCGAGAACCGCGTCCGGGCGGCCTCGTTGCCGGTCGCGACGGCGCCGTCCGCCCAGGCCGCGCCCCCGGCGGAGAGGCCGCAGACGCCGCCCCCGTCGCTCCGCGCCGATCACGCGGGCACGGCCATCGCCGTCGACGGACGAACCGACGAGGCGGCGTGGGGCTCGGCCCCGGCATCGTCGGCGTTCGTCAACACGCTGAACGGTGCGGCGGCCGACGTGCGCGCGACCGCCAAGATGCTGTGGGACGACACGAACCTCTACGTCGCGGTGGACGTCGCAGACACGGACGTCCGCCACGCCCTCACGGCCCGCGATGCCCATCTGTGGGAGCAGGACGATGCCGTCGAGCTGATGCTGGACCCCGACGGAGACGGCCGGAACTACTTCGAACTGCAGGTCTCGCCGGCCGCGGTGGTCTTCGACACCCGATACGACTCCCGCCGGGTTCCGGGTCCCATCGGGCACGCCGACTGGAACGCCGCGATCGAGGCGCGCACGTCGGTTCGCGGCACGGCGAACGACGCGACTCCAGACGAGGGGTACACCGTCGAGCTCGCGCTTCCCTGGGCATCGCTGCTCGACGCGCAGGGACAGCCGCTGACGGCCCCCGCGGCGGGCTCGACGTTCAGGATGAATCTCTACGTGATGGACGCCTTCCAGGGCGGCTCGCGTTCGGCCGGCTGGTCGCCGACGCTCGAGTCCGACTTCCACGTGCCCGCTCGCTTCGGACGCGTGACCTTCGCCGCGCCGCCGGCGAACGTCGTCGCCGCGGGCCCGGGGGCCGCGGTGGACCTGCCGCGACTGCAGCTCCCCGCGCGCGCGCTCCGTCAGTTGCAGGGCCGGGTTCGTCCGACCCCCGCGGGGCTCGAGGACGTGCGGGCCGCGCAGCGCTCCGGTGTGATGCACCCCTGACCTCGGTCCGGCGTCGAGGCCCCGCAGCCGCAGCCAATGGCGCGGCCGTCCCGCGAGAGGCCCCTCAGCAGACGTCGCCACCCGACCGCATGATCCGACCCGGCTCGATCCCGGCATGCGCGAGCGCGCGGCCCCAGCGGGCGTCCGGTTCCACCTCGAAGAGGACGCCGGGGTCGAAATCCGCGGGCATCCACGCCCCCGACCCAAACTCCGCATCGAGTTGCCCCTCCGACCATCCGGCGTAGCCGAGCGCGAGGATGCAGCGCGGTGGCACGGCGGTCCGAGCGATGCGCTCCAGGAGCTTTCGCGATGCGCTGACGGCGAGCCCCTCGTTCACGATCAGGGCGTCCTCGAGGTCCTCATCGTCGACGTTTCTCGGGTCGAAGATGAGCCAGCCCGACTGAAGCGACACCGGTCCACCCGCCAGCACCGGCATCTCGCCGTGCGCGTGGCCCCGCTCGAATCCGAGCGACTCGAGCACCTGCCCGAAGCTCAACGAAGACGGTCGGTTGACGACGAACCCGAGCGAGCCGCTCTCGCCGTGCTCGACGAGCAGCACGACCGTTCGCGCGAAGTTGGGATCGCGCAGGGAGGGGGTCGCAACCACGAACCCGGGGGCGAGCGCAGTGTTCACAGCCGACGATGCTGCCAGACTCGAAGCGCGGATGTCGAGAGCAGCCCGGGGCCCGGGGGCGGCTACGGCCCGTCGCGTCGCGTGCAGATCACGTAGTAGTAGGACTCGGAATAACGGACGACGCGCGCCACGCGAAAGAGCCTCCGGGTTTGGGGGTGGAGCGCCAGGCGCTGCTCGACGGGCTCGCCCCGGAACGACGTGAGCCAGCCCTCGTCGTCGAGACGCGGCTCCGAGAACGATCTGAGCACGAGCACCTCGACCCCCCGATCGACGAGCTCCTCGGGCTCGACCCGCTTGGCGAGGTGAGGACCGGGCCGTCGGCCGATCGAGGGGTCGGTGACGCCGCCGAGGTCGACGGCGTCGAAGTCGCCGGCCCTCGGAAGAAAGCCCACGTCGACGAGCGCGACGGCGCGTCCGTGCGCGAGCCGCGCGAGATCGGCCGCGAGCGGTCGTCCGACGGCCTCGCGGGCAGCCCCCGCCTCGCGGACGCGAGGCAGCTGGAGCACGAGGTCGAGCGCAGGCACGCCGAGCCCCAGCACGATGAGCGCGACCGCCACGGGCCGCTGCCGTGCGGTCCCGACCGCGGCGAGCCGTGCGGCTCCGATGCCAGCGAGCAGGGCGTAGGCGGGGACCACCGGAGCGAGGAGCCGGAAGCCGGGCATCCAGTCGCCCCCGCAGACGATCACCGCGACGACGTGGGCCACGATCGCGTACGCCAGTCCACGCAGCACGCGTGACTTCGAGGCGGCAAACCAGGCGAGGACCAGTCCACCGAGGCCGGTCGTCACGACGAGACCGCGCGCCGCGTACGCGAGCCCGCGGAGTGGTTCCGCAGGCTTGGCTTCCCACGACAGAGGCAGCGGTGCTCCGAAGAGCCAGAGCCGAAATCCAACGATCGAGCACGCCCCGACCGCTGCGAGCCCCAGCGCGATCGTCCCTTGCCGCCGGTCCCGAGCCACACACGCGAGCAGCCACGCGACGCACATCACGGCGGCCTCCGGCCGCAACCAGGCCAGCGCCGCGATCGCCATTCCGAGCCACGCTCCCCGGGGCGCGGGGCGGGCCACCAGCGCGAGGGCACCGACCGTCGCGGCGAGCACCGCGAGGCCCGTCTCGAGTCCTGAAGCGCTCCACACCCCGAGCGTCGCCCCGGCTCCGGCGAACGCGGCGACGAGCAACGAGCTCGGGCCGCCGAGCGCGTGACGGGACGAGGCCCGGGCCGCGAGCGCTGCGGAGAATCCCGCGCAGAGCAACCCGATGATCTTGCTCACGGTCACGGGATCGAAGCCGAGCAGCGCGCCGACCCATCCAGGCACCACCCCGAGGGGGCCGGTGACGCCGTCGGTGGCAGCGCCCGGTCCCAGGGTCCAGCCGAGGCCCCGCGAGAGCCTGTCGGCATAGCGACCGAGGATGTAGCCGTCGTCCACGGTGAACGGGAACGCTGCGATCCCGACCGCGACCACGAGCGCGAAGGCGAGCGCTGGCGCCCGGGTCCGGGCGAGGCGGCTCCACGTCGACGTCATCGCGTCCCCATCCCCGATCGGCGCTCGGGCGCGGCGGGGGCCGAGGGGCATGCCGCCCACGGTGCGATGGCCCCGAGGCCACAAGACGCGGAGAGCGGCGCCACGATGGGCCGATCGTGCCTGCAACGGCCCCGGCTGCCAACGAATCGACGACGACGGTTGCCAATTGACATGCGTCCGGAGACTCTGATGGCATGCGCAACCGGCGTTCGATCTCGTCCTTCGTGTGGTTCGCGATCGCAGGCTGCGCCGCGGGCGGCTCGGGCGGAGGAAGAATCGACGCCGGCCCCGGGACCGCAGGGGACGCCGCGGTCCGGACCGATGCGTCCTCGGACGCCGGGGCAGGCACCGACGGCGGCGGGCGGGCGGACGCGGGCACGACGACGTGCCCCGCCGGTCAGCACGCCTGCGGCGGCGGCTGCATCGCCGACCTCCCGAACACCCCCGAGCGTGGCTGTCGGCTCGGGTGCGGTGAACCCTGCCCGGCCCCGGCCGGCGGCGTGGCGTCCTGCTCGACCGCGGGCGCCTGCGGGTTCGATTGCCCTCCACCGTTCAGGGTCGAGGGAACGGGCTGCGTATGCACGCCGCGGACCTGCGCCGCTGCCGGCGCGATGTGCGGCGCCCTCGAGGACGGCTGCGGGGAGACCCTGGACTGCGGGGCGTGCGGGGCGGGTGGCACGTGTCGCGACGGCGTGTGCGCCTGCGCGCCCGATGCGCACGAGCCGAATGCGTCGAACACCACCGCCACGGCGCTCGGCTCGTACGACGACGCCGACGATCCCGACGCCACGTTCACAGACTTCGGCATCGACGACGCGGGCGACGTGGACTGGATGCGCTTCTCGATCACCGACGGGACCGATGGCGGCAACCCCCGGATGACGCTGACCCTGGACCAGATCCCGATGGGCAACTCCCTCCAGCTCTCCGCGTTCTACGCCTGCCGCGCCGGAGCGGAGGCCTCCGCCTGCAACAGCGGGCTCACCGACAACGAGATCGGCCATGGCTGCACCGCGTCGAGCACGCGGACGACCGGGACGGTGGAGATCGCATCCGACTGCGACCACCTGAGCACCGACGACGGCGGGACCCTCTACGTCCGGGTGAGGGCGACCGCGTTCGGCTCGATGTGTAGCCCGTACCGGCTCCGGCTCAGCGTCCGTTGAACGGCCCGCGCCCCGGGGTGAGGTTCCCGGCGGCGCCCCCGGGCCCCGACGGCCCCCGACCGAGCACCCTGGACCCCGCGCCGAGCGCGTGGTACCCGTCCCGCTTGCCGATGCGACGGAGACTCTACGCCCTGATCGCGCTGTCCCTCGCGGGCTCGGGCGCCCTCGCCTGCGGGGGCTCCTCCGAGACGCCGACGGCGCCCACCGAGACCCCGACCGAGGCCACCCCGGCGGCCTTGCACCACGGCCTGACCGAGGCTCAAGCACGCGAAACGCTCGCGAAGATCGGGACTCGCACCATCACGGTCGGGGAGTTCGCCGACGCGATCGCGGCGAAGGGCCCCTTCCTCCAGGCCCGGTACAACAGCCCCGAGCGCCGTCGCGAGTTGCTCGACCAGATGGTCCGCTTCGAGCTGCTCGCCCAGGAGGCCGAGCGCGAGGGGTTCGACGAGCGCCCCGAGGTGCAGCGGACGCGGAACCAGGTGCTGATCCGCCGGTTCCTCAAGCAGCACTACGAGGATCGCATCCAGCTGACCGACATCCGCGACGAGGAGGTCCGGCAGTACTACGACGCCCATCGGAGCGAGTTCGACAAGCCGGAGCAGGTCCGGGCCAGTCACATCCTCGTGCGCAGCCGGGCCACGGCGCAGCGGGTGCTGCGGCAGATCCTCGACAACCCGACCGACGTGCGCCTGTTCCGCGAGCTGTCGGAGCGACACAACGAAGACCCCGCCACGCGGGACCGGTTCGGCGACCTTCGGTTCTTCTCGCGGCCAGAGCAGCGGCAGTCGGACGAGCCCGAGATCGCCGCCACGGTGGCGACCGCCGCGTTCTCGATCACGACCATCGGCGGCATCCATCCCGAGTTGGTCGAGACGCCGGAGGGCTTCCACATCGTGAAGCTGACCGGACGACGGGCCGCGCTGTCGCGGAGCCTCGAAGACGCCTCGCGTCCCATCCGTCACCGGTTGTGGCGGGAGCGGCGCGAGCAGGCCGTCGAAGACCTGGTCGGGCGCCTTCGTTCGGAAGCCGACGTCCACGAGGACCTCTCGCTGCTCTCGGAGGTGCACATCGACTTGCCCGCCGGTGCGTTCCCGACGGAGATGCCCCTGCCCACGGCCGGCGAGCTGACGGTCCCGCCGGCTGCCACGGCGGCGCCGGCTCCCGCTCCCGCGGCCACCACTCCCGCCGCAGCCACGGGCGCCCCCCGACGCCCCCGGGCGTCCGGCTCCACCCCGCCCGCGACCGGCACGGCCGGCGCCCCCCGCTGAGGACGACCGCGCGTGCGCGCCCATCGCCTGGTCCTGCTGACGCTCGTGTCCGCGCTTCTCGGCGCCGCGTCGGGGCTTGCCGTGGCGCGTGCCGAGGTGATCGAGCGGGTCGTCGCGGTCGTCAACGACGACGCCATCTTCCTCTCCGAGCTGCGCCAGAAGGCCGCACCCGTGGTGCGTCGCGCCATGCAGGCGCCCACGGAGTCGCAGCGGATGGCGGCGGTCCAGCAGATCTACCGGCAGTTGCTCGACACGATGATCGACGAGCGCCTGATCCTCCAGGCCGCCGAGCAAGAAGACGTCAGCGTGACCACGGCCGAGGTGAACGAGGCGGTCGGCAACGTGCGAACGCAGAGCGGCCTCAGCGAGGCCGATTTCTGGGAGGCCGTGCGCGGCCAGGGGTTCAGCGAGTCCGCGTACCGCAGCGACGTGCGCCGCCAGCTGCTGCGCTTGAAGATGCTGAACCAGAGGGTGCGCGGCCGGGTGAACATCACCGAGGACGACGTCCGCCGCCGCTACGAGGAATCGGCCGTCCGTGCGCGCCGCGAGTCGACGTTCGAGGCGTGCTACGTCCGGTATGCGCTGCCCGCATCGGCCGGCCCGACGGCAGTCCGAGACGCGACGCGACAAGCCGAGAGGGCACGCGACTCCCTGCGCTCCGCCGAGGACTTCGAGGACGCCGGCGGAAGCTGCACCGGGCGCATCTCCGAAGGAGACCTCGCGCCTGAGCTCGGGGAAGCCCTCGCAGTGCTCGAAGAGGGTCAGGTCTCCCCCGCGGTGTTGACCGACGGAGCCGTGTTCCTGCTGCTGCTGCGCAACCGACAGATGGCCTCCGAGGCCCTCCCCGCGTACGAGTCCATCCGCATGGATCTCTACCGGGAGATGGTGCAGGAAGCGATGGCCCGTCAGGAGGCGCTCTACCTCGACGAGCTCCGCCGACGCGCGGTCGTCGTGCGCCGCCTGGAGAACTGAGTGCCGCTGCCCGCGTTCAGTCCGTATGCATCGACGGTCATCGCCGCGCGGTCCGCGGCGGCGCAGGATCAGATCGAACTCACGCTCGAAGCATCCGACGCGGCCCTTCGGGCGTTCCGCCACCCTGGGCAGTTCTGCCGGGTGCGTGCTCGGTCCCCACAGGGCGAGCTGCACGAAGGGATCTTCGCGCTGCTCTCCGCGCCCGGTGAGGGTCGGCTCCGGTTTCTGCTGCGGACCCCGAACCCGGAAGGGGGCGAGGCCGCCTCTCTGCTGGCGCACCTTCCGATCGGCGCCTCGGTGGAGGCCACCCTCCCCGCGGGCGACGGCTTCGACCTCCCCCGCGCCATGGGTCGCGACCTGTACTTCCTGGCGACCGGCACCGCGATCGCCCCCGTTCGAGCGGCGGTCGAGGTGGCCTTGCAGGAGCGCGCGTCCTTCGGGCACTTGAGGCTCGATCATGGCGTCCGCAGCGACCTGCACGTCGCTGTCGGCGCGGACCTGGCGCGCTTCCGAGCGGCCGGGGTGGACGTGCACGTGCACGTCTCTGAGCCCGGGCCTGACGGCGCCATTCACGGTGTGCGCGTGCAGGACGCCGCGCTCGCCGCGGCCTCGGACCTCGGCCGAGCCGCGTTCGTGGTGGCGGGGCAAAGCGCGCTCGTGTCGGAGCTGCGTCGCGAGGTCGCGGCCCGGGGCGGTGACCCGAGCCTCGTCCTGCACAACTACTGACGCTCCACCCGGCGCTGCGCTGCCTGCTCGGCGCTGCACAGCCTGCTCGGCGCTGCACGGCCTGCTCGGCGCTGCGCGGCCTGCTCAGCGGTGGTCCGAGCCGGGCGCACTTCCGGTCGGGCCGGGCGCCTCGAGGGTCACGAGCGCATCGAGCCGACTCAGCGGCCATCGAAGCGCCCTGCCGATCATCCCGATGGCCCGCGAGTGCGAGAGGTCATCGAGCCACGAGTAGATGACCGGGGTCGCCACGAGGGTCAGGACGAGCGAGAGGGTCTGCCCGCCGGCGACGACCGAGCCCATCGCGTGGTTCGTGCCGGAGCCCGCCCCTTGCGAGAGCAGCAGCGGGATCATGCCGGCGACGAAGGCCAGCGTCGTCATCAGGATGGGGCGGAGCCTGTCCCGGTTGCCGATCATCACCGCGTCCGCGCGGCTCAGACCGCGTCGGCGGAGCGCTCGGATGTGGTCGATCTGAAGGATCGAGTTCTTCTTCACGACCCCGAAGAGCACCAGCACGCCGAGCATCGAGTAGATGTTCAGCGACTGCCCCAGCACGAGCACCGAGAACACCGCGAACGGCAGGGTGAGCGGCAACGACGCGAGGATGGTCACGGGGTGCACCCAGCTCTCGAACTGCGCCGCGAGCACGAGGTACATGAACGTGAACGACAGCATGACGGCGAGCAGGAAGCTCTGCAGCGCCCGCCCGAGTTCGCGCGAGCGACCGAAGAGCTGGCCCCGATAGCCGGGCTCCATGTTCAGGCCATTCTTGATGCGCTCGAGCGCGTCGATGATGCTCTGCTCGGACGCGCCTGGGACCGGCGTGATGAACAGCGTCGCCTGACGCTGACGGCCGACGTGCTGGATCGACGCCGGGCCGACCGACTCGCGGAGGGTGGCGACGTCAGAGAGGCGCACGCTTCGCCCACCCGCGGCCGGCACCGTGATCCTCGCCACGTCCTCGGGTCGACCGCGCGCCTCCGCACGTGCCCGGACCCGCACGACGTACTGCTCGCCCCCTTGGCTGAAGTTCGTCACCTCGACGCCGCCAACCATCAGACGCATCGCGTTCGCGATGTCGACCACGGTGACGCCGAGGTCGGCGGCACGCCGCCGGTCGATCTCGATCACGTAGGCCGGCCGGCCGGTCACGAGGGAGGTGCTCGCCTCGCCGACCGCCGGCAGCGCGCGGACCTCCGTGAGCATCCGCTGCGCGTACGCGTCCAGCTGCATGATGTCCGGACCGGAGATGATGTACTGCACCGGCGCCGACTGCTGACCCGAGCCTCCGAACGCGGCGATGGCGTTCACCAGCACCTGAACGCCCTCGGGCGTGACCTCCGGGAGCACCGCCGTTCGGACGTGCGCGATGAGCGCGTCCTGGCTGCGCGTTCGCTCGCTGACCGGCACCAGGCTGACGTAGATGGACGCCTGATTCGGACCTCGCCCGCTCTGGTCGCCCGCCGGGGCCCCCGTCGTGACGACGGTCGAGTCGACGCCCTCGACCGCACGCAACGCGCGCGCCATCCGCTCCGCCACGAGCTGCGTCTGCGCGAGGGCGGTTCCCTCCGGCGCGCGCACCGTGATCTCGAAGCGAGACTCGTCCTCGTTGGGCAAGAAGTTCTTCGGAACCGCGGGCACGAGCCAGCGAAGCGAGCCGACGCAGACGACCAGGACGAGCGCGACCACCCAGCGCCGCCGCATCGAGAAGGCCAGCAGCCAGAGGTACGCGCGCTCGAGGGCGCGGTAGAGCCGACCGCCGACCTCGTGCGCACCGCCGACGAGATGGGCGACATCGGCGAGCCCGCGCTTCCCACGCTGCCATCCGAGCAACAGCGCCTGCTCCTCGGCGCGATCACCGGGGGCGGGATCGACCCGCTCGAGCGACGCCTCGTCGTGCTCCTCCGGGACCGATTCGGTCCGGGGCGAGCCGCCGCCGGAGGGCGCCACGGCCCCCTTGAGCCAGCGCGAGCACAGCATCGGGGTGAGCGTGAACGAGACCAGCAGCGACACCAGGATCGAGAAGCTCATCGTGTAGCCGAAGCTCGACATGAACCGGCCGATGATCCCGCCCATGAAGGCGATCGGAAGGAACACCGCCACGAGCGAGAGCGAGGTCGCGAGCACCGCGAGGCCGATCTCCTGGGTCGCCACCACCGCGGCGCGGCGCGGCGAGTACCCCTTCTCCTCGATGAACCGGACGATGTTCTCGAGGACGACGATCGCGTCGTCGATGACGATGCCGACCGAGAGCGTCAGACCGAGCAGCGTGATGATGTTGAGCGTCAGGCCGAGCGCCTTGATCAGAGCGAACGTCGCGATGATCGACGAGGGGATCGCCAGCGCGGCGATGACCGTCGACCGCCCGTTCCGGAGGAAGAGCAGCACGACGAGCGCCGCGAGCAGACCGCCGAGCACGAGGTGCTCCTGCACCGCGTGGATCGCGTTCCGGATGAACTCGCTCTCGTCGCGGACGATGTCGAGCCGGTAGCTCGGCGGCAGTTCGCGCTGGATCTCGGCGATGCGGGCGCGCAGGGCGTCGATGACGGCGACCGTGTTCGCCCCCGACTGCTTGCGGATCTGCAGGATGACGACGTCCTGGCCATCGATCGTGGCGAGGGACTCGGGCTGCTCGCCGGTGTCCATCACCTCGGCCACATCGCCGACGCGAACCACGGCCCCTCCGCGGGTCGCCACGGGGATGAGCGCGAACTCCTCCGGATCGCGGATGCGCCCCTGAACCCGGAGCTGCAGGGTGCGCGCGCCCTGCTCCACCTGCCCGCCGGGGACCTCGACGTTCTCGGTCGCCAGCGCCCTCTGGAGGTCCCTCGCCGTCAGACCGACGGCGGCCAATCGAACCGGGTCGGTCACGACCTGGATCTCGCGCGCCCTTCCCCCGCTGAGGGTGATGCCCCCGACCCCGCTCAGCGACTCGATGCGCCGGCGCAGCACGCGATCGGCGAAATCCGTCGCCTCGCGCGCCGAGCGCGTGGTCCGGACGGCGACGAGCATGATGGGGGCCGCGTCGGGGTCGATGCGCTCGACGCGCGGCTGCTGGACTCCCTCCGGCAGGCTCGCGATGACGCGCGCGACCCGGTCGCGGACCTCCTCGGACGCCGCGCCGATGTCCTTGTCGATGTCGAAACGCGCCACGACGACGCTGAACCCCTCGTAGGAGTTCGAGGTGAGGTCATCGAGGCCACCGATGGAGTTCAGCTGCTCCTCGATGGGCTCCGAGACCTCCGTCTCGATCTGCTCGGGGGAGGCGCCCGGCAGGACGGTCGTCACGATGATCGCGGGAAAGTCGATCTTCGGGAATCGGTCCACGCCGAGCCCGAAGAAGCTCGCCGCACCGACGACGACGAGGGAGAGCACCAGCACCCAGGTGAACACCGGGCGCCGCACGCAGACTTCAGCCAACCACTGCATGGGACCGCTCCTCGAGTTTCTCGTTCAGCGGCCCGCGGGCGGGGCCTGGGTGTCCGGTGCGGTCGCCACCGTGACGTTCACCCCGTCCGCGAGGCGGTCGAGGCCCTCGATGGCCACCTGGTCGCCAGGCGCGATGCCCTCCCCGATGACGGCCTCGCGCGCATCCCGGTCCCGGACCGAGACGATGCGCTCCTGGATCGTGCCGTCACGCACCACGAAGACACGATCGACGCCCGCGGTCGTCGCGACCGCGCCCGCGGGAACGACGGCGACGTTCTCGGCACCTCCGAGTTCGAGCCGGGCCGTCACGAAGAGTCCCGGTCGCAGGACGCGGTCCGCGTTCGGCAGGATGGCCTCCACCGTCAGCCCGCGCGACTCTCGGCGCAGCGATGCGCTCACGTACCGCACCGTGCCTTCGAAGGTGCGGTCGGCGATCGCATCGACCCGCACGTGCACCGCCTGTCCGGGCCGCACGTCCATGACGTGCTGCTGCGGCACCGACACCTCGAGACGAAGCGGATCCGTCCGCACGAGGGTGACGAGCGGCGATTGGGGCGACACGTACTCGCCGACCGAGACCATCCGCTCCGCGATCTCGCCCGCGAAGGGCGCGCGCACCGTCGCCTCCGACGCGGCCGTGGTGGCCTGCGTCAACGCGGCGCGGGCGCTGTCGAGCTGGGCCATCGCCGCGCGGGCGCCGTTGCGGGCGGCCTGCAGCCGCTCCCGGGCGCCGAGGGCGCGGGCGCGGGCCTCCTCGAGCTGCTGTTCGGCGAGGACGTTCTGCGTGGCCAGCGCCTCGACGCGAACCAGAGAGCTCTCGGCGAGATCGGCGTCCGCGCGCGCCGCGCGCACTTCGGCGACGTCCTCGAGCGCCGGGGCCGCCGCCGCGGCGTCGGTCAGTCCGAGGCGGGCGCGGGCCTGGGCGAGGTTCGCCTCGGCCGCGCGGGCCTGGAGGCGGTAGTCGACGTCGCGGAGCCGGACGAGGGGATCACCTGCCGCGACGATGGATCCTCGCTCCACGAACACCTCGAGGACCCGGCCCGGCACGACGGAGGTCACGTTGGAGTCCTCGTCGGCGAGGAGGGTCCCATCGACGGCGAGCGTCGCGGCCCGTGTGCGTGCCTCGGCCGTGCCGACACGCACGGCGATGGGTTCCCCGCCCCCGGCGGCCGCCACGGGCGCACCCGGGCCGTGCCCGCAGGCGGAGAGGAACAAGACGAGGGCCGAAGACACGGAGCGGCGTGAAGTCATCATCTCAAGTCCGGCGGGGGCGTGGGGCATGGGACCTCGGGGAGCGTCGGGACGGCGCGGGCGACGCCTCGTGGGCGGGCGCGACCGCCGCCCCGGGCGTCGGGGTGGGGTGTCGGAGGAGTCTCAAGATCGTCTCGGCACCGGGCATCGCGAACGGGAGCTCCATCCCCGGCATCCGGATGGTCATGCCGCGCACGAGGCACATCAGCGCCGCCGCGAGTTCGGCCGGCGTGGCCGCCGCGTCGACGTCGCCATCGCGCTGCGCCTCGGCGATCCACGCCGTCAAGCGGGCGTGCACCTGCCCGAGGTGGGCCGAGATCTGCTGCCTCACGACGTCGGATGCGACGCCGGTCATCATCGCCTGCGAGATGACCCTCCAGGCATCGTCGGGCCGGACACTCCTCGCGCCGCACTGCTCGACCAGCCTGGCGAGGCGCTCGAACGCAGGCACGTCAGACGCCGCGAAATCCTCGTCGATCCGGCTCAGTTGCCGCTCGACGATCGCCGTGAAGATCGCGTCCTTGCTGTCGAAATAGCGGTACAGCAGCCCGTGGCTCAGGCCGGCCGCCTGCGCGATGTCGGAGATCTTCGACGGGCCGAGCCCCCGCTCGGAAAACACCCGGATCGCCGCGGACAGGAGTTCTTCCCGCCGCGCGTCGCGAATGTCCTGGTTGTCTCGGGGCGATCTCGGCATCAGAACCGGGGAGGACGGTTGAATGACTGGCCAGTCAGTCAGTCCGGGGGCATCGTTGGTCCTCCCGGCCCTTGGGTCAAGGCCCGGTCCGCCGTCGGAGAACCTCATGCGAACGTCCCTCGTCGCCCTCGTCTGCGCCCTTCTCTCGCCTGCCGCGGCCGTTCGAGCGCAGCAACCGCTCGAGCGGTTCCTCGACGCGGCGTCACGATCGGCCCTCGACCTGCGCGAGGCCCAGGCCGCGCTCGACGCGGCCCGCAGTCAGGTGGACGAGGCGCGCGCGCGACTGCTGCCGGGCGTCACGGGGCAGGCGGTGTACCAGCACAACGAGCCCGCGGTCGTGGTCACGATTCCTGCCGGGGTCGACCCCATGACGGGGATGCCGATCCTGAGGCAGTCGACCATCACCGCCGCCGATCAAGTCACGGTCGCGGCGCTCGCCACGATGCCGGTGCTCGACCTCGGCGCGTGGTCCGGGTGGCTGCAGAGCGAGGCGCTCGCGGACGCGGCCGATGGCCAGCGCGACGCCGCGCTCCTGGCCGTGCAGGGCGCGGTCATCCAGCTCTGGCACCAGGTCGCCTCCGCGCGGGCCATCGAGGCCGCCGCGGCACGCGCCCTCTCGGCCGCCGAGCACGTGCGCCTCGCCGTCGAGAGCCGGGTGAACGCCGGGGTGGCGCCCCCGCTCGAGCGGGCCCGGGCCGACGCCGAGGTGGCGCGGGCGCGGCAAGCGGTGGCCGACACGCACCTCGGCACCGTGCTCGTCGAACGGGGCCTCGCGAACCTCACGGGCCTCGTCCCGGACGGCACGCAGGTCCGTCTCGAGGACGACCGCCGCCCGGCGGATCCCTTGCAGACCTTCCTCGACCGCACGGCCCAGCTCCCGGCCGTCCGGGCCGCCCGCGCCCAGGACCGCGCGGCCGACATCGCGCGTGACGCCGCGTGGTTCGCGTTGCTGCCGTCGATCGCCGCCCAGGCGAGCGCCCGATGGACGAACGCGGCGGGCTTCGCCCGCCAGGACACGTACTACGTGGGACTCTCGGCGACGTGGGTCCTCGACTTCCTCCGCCCCGCCCAGATCGGGACCCGAAGCGCACAGCAACGGCTCGCGGACGTCCGGGCCGAGCGTGTCGTGCAGGCCACGGAAACCGCCGTGTTCGAGGCGTGGCAGCGGGTCGACGCCGCGCGCGCCCGGGCCGAGGCCGCCGCCGCCGCCGAG
>CAIKNO010000610.1 GCA_903828805.1 uncultured Sandaracinus sp.
ACGACGAACTCGCTGCCCCGCCCCCGTCCCTCGCTCCGCGCCTCGACGCGCCCGCCGTGAAGCTCCACCACGGCGCGCACGAGGGTCAGCCCGATGCCGAGCCCGCCTTGCGGATCCGGCAGGTTCTCTCCCTGGGCGAAGAGCTCGAAGATCCGCGGGAGCACCTCCTCGGGGATGCCGATGCCCGAGTCCCGGATCGACACGCAGGCCTCGTCGGCCACCACGGTCACGCGCACCGTGATGCGGCCCCCGGCGGGCGTGCACTTGGCCGCGTTGTGCAGCAGGTTCGACACGACCTGCGCCATCCGGACCGCGTCGGCCTCGACCTCGACCGGGCTGTCGGGCAGCTCGACCGAGAGGTCGAAGCGGAGCGACTCCAGGAACGGCATCGACGTCTCGATGGCGCTGTGCACGACCTCGCGCAGGTCCGTCTTCTCGCGGTGCAGGACGACCTTGCCGTGCGTGATGCGCGCGACGTCGAGGAGGTCGTCCACCAGCCGCACGAGGGTGCCGGCCTGGCGCTCCATGATGGCCTGCGTGCGCGTCCGGGACTCGGGCTCGTCGGTGCGCGCCCTCACCGCGATGGCGTTGCTGAGCGCCGCGATCGGGTTCCGCAGCTCGTGCGCGAGCGTCGCGACGAACTCGTCCTTGCGTCGGGCCACGGCGCGCATCGTCTCCTCGGCCCGGCGCAGCGCCGTGACGTCCCGGAAGCTGAGCAAGATCCGCGAGACGTGTTCCAGACGCCGACCGCTGACGAGCACGGTGCGCTCGCCGACCCCCTCGAAGCGATGGGTGACGACGAAGTTGTCGAAGGCGTGGCCCGAGGGCAGCACGTCCTCGAGCAGCGCCCGGAGGGCCGGCTGGTCCCACTGGCCATCGCCGAGCCGGTACAGCGAGCGTCCCTCGGTGTCCTCCGGCCGGACCCGGAAATGCTCGTAGAACGAGCGGTTGGCCGATCTCACGCGGAGGTCCGGCGAGAGGATCACGAGGGGCTCGGGCATCGAGTCCACGATCTCCTCGGCATAACGCCGCGCGGCGAACATCTCCTGCGAGGCCCGCTTCTGGCCCGTGACGTCGATGAAGGTCAGCACGACGCCGCCGATGCGGTCCTCGGCCGACCGGTAAGGCCGCATCCGGACGAGGTGCCAGCGACCCGATTCGTCCTCCGCCTCGCGCTCGAGAGGCTCGAGCCGCGCGAGGACCTGCCGGGCGTCGTCGGTGAGACCCGGATAGACGAGGCGATGCGTCAGGTCCGAGATGGGACGCCCCACGTCGGACTCGCGGATGTTGAAGAGTTCGCCGACCCGCGGCGTGAGGCGCTGGATCCGGAGCTCTCGGTCGAGGAAGAGGGTCGGGATGTCGGTCGCGACCATCAAGTTCTGGAGATCGGCGCTCAGCTGCGCGAGCTCCTCGACGCGTTGACGGTTCTCCTGGTTGACCGTCGTGAGCTCCTCGTTCGTGGACTGCAGTTCTTCCCGCGACGTCTCGAGCTCTTCCATGGTCGAGCGCAACTCCTCGTTGCTCGACTGCAGCTCCTCGTTCGACGCCTTCATCTCCTCCTGGCTCGTCTCGTACTCCTCGATGACCGCCTGCAGCCGGTCGCGCGCGAGCGCGAGCTCGGACCTCAGATCCCGGATCGCCTGATCGTGCTCGGTGGTCCCGAGCCCCGGGGGCCCGGGGGCCACGGTGTCGTCGCGCACGTCGAAGATGACGAGAACGTATCCGGCGCTCTCCGGCGAGACGTCGGCCGGGCGCACGTCGAGGACGACGGTCGTCGGCACCCCCTCGATCTTCACGTGGATCGGCTTCGAGCGGCTCGGCGCGCGTCGGACGCCCGCCTCGTGGAGCGCGGCGTGGAGGTCGACGCGGAGCTCGTCGAGCACCAGCTGGAAGATGCTGGCGGTCGGCTCGCCCTTCGGCACCCGCAGGAAGCGCCCCGCGTGCTCCGACACGTGCACGATCCGGTGCGCGGGTCCGACGAGCACGCTCGGCGGCGCGTGGTGCTCGATCAGGCGCTCGTGCATGGCGGCGTACGTGCTGGCGGCCGTCGCCGCCGCATCCCCGACCTCGCCCGTCCCACCGCTGCGAGGCGCCGGGTTCATGAAGAATGGCAAGCGCGCCTCACGGATCGGGGTGTTCCACCGCCGATGGATGCCCGAGGACTTCTCCTCGGCGTAGAACAGGCGGTGGTCGTCGCTCCCCTCGGAGCGGCCGAGCACCAGGGCCCCGCCGGGGTTGAGCGCGTAGTGGAACAGGGAGAGGACCTCGCGCTGCACCTCGCGCTCGAGGTAGATGAGCACGTTGCGGCAGACGAGCAGATCGATCTTCGAGAAGGGCGGATCGGTCAGCATGTTGTGCTTGGCGAACACGATCCGCTCGCGCACCTCGTCGCGGATCCGGTGGCCACCCTCGGTCGGCACGAAGAAGGCCGCCAGGCGCTCCGGGCTGACGTCGGCCTCGATGAGACCGGTGTAGAGCCCCTCCCGCGCGACCTTCAGCGACGCCTCGTGCAGGTCCGAGGCGAAGAGGCGGACCTGCGGCGGGTCCTCGAGCTTGGCCGTGGCCTCGAGCAGCAAGATCGCCAGCGAGTAGGCCTCCTCGCCGGTGGCGCACCCGACGCTCCACACGCGGAGGACATCGGACCCGCGCTTGCCCTCCAGCAGGCGTGGGATGACCTTCCGCTCGATCGACGCGAAGACGTCGGGATCCCGGAAGAACGAGGTCACGGTGATGAGGAACTCGTCGGCCAGCGCGACCGCTTCCTCCGGGTGATCGCGCAGGAACTGCACGTAGTCCGAGAGCGTCGAGATCTCGTGCAGCTGCATGCGACGCTGGATCCGCCGCGCCACCGTGGAGCGCTTGTAGCGGCTGAAGTCCCGCTGGGTGCGGGCGCGCACGAGCGTGAACAGCTTCTGCATCAGCAGCCGCTCGTCCGTGGCCGGGCCCTCGGACTCGTCGAGCGTGGGCCCCTTCGACGGCACCTTCGAGAGGCGAAGGATCTGCCCGGGAAGTTCGGCGACGGGCAGCACGACGTCGACCAGACCGGTCGAGATCGCGCTCCGCGGCATCGCGTCGAACTCCGCGTCGCCCGGGTCCTGCGCGAGGATGAGCCCGCCGTGCTCCTTGATGGCCTTGAGGCCCAGCGTTCCGTCGGAGCCGTTCCCCGTGAGGACCACGGCGACCGCGTGGTCCTGGGCGGCGACCGCGAGCGTCCGGAAGAAATGATCGATGGGTCCGCGCTCGTGCCGCTGCGGATCGAGCGCCACCAGCCGCAGGCGCCCGTCGTCGGCCGTGAGGTACGCCCCCGGCGGGATGATGTACGCGTGGTCCGGCTTCAGGGACGTCGCGCCGATGACCTGCTCGACGGCGATGACCCCGACGGTGCGGAGCAGCTCCGCGAGGTGGCTCTCGTGGTCCGGGGCGAGGTGCACGACCACGACGTAGGCCAGCCCGCTGTCGGCCGGCACCCGCGAGAAGAACTCGCGCAGCGCGGCGAGGCCGCCGCTCGAAGCCCCGATGCCCACCACGGTCAAGGGCGTCGGCTCAGGGTTCTCAGGCTCGGTCATCTCTCCGCTGACTCCCCGGCACGGCCGGTGGACCGTATCGACTGACGTCCGCGATGCGCGGTCCCCCAGCTCCGCGCGTTGCGGGCGCGACCCGACGACGCTGGGTCGCTTCCCGTACAGTCCGATGGCGACGGCGTCGCAAAGCGTCCCCCGATCGCCACCGCGAGCGCGGTGCCGATGGAGAACACGGCCCCTGCGACGAAGGTCGAGGCCGGCCCCCACCACGTCCACAACGCCCCCGCGAGCGCGCTCGAGGCGAGCGCCGCCGCGCCGGTCGTCAGGTGGAAGAGCCCGAACGCGTAGACCACGTTCATCACCACCATGACGGCCGGCACCCACACCACGGGCAACCCGGACTGCTCCGCGCGCAGGATCAGGAACGCCTCCGAGAAGCGCGCCAGACTGCACACCGCGCCGGTGATCAGCACCGCCCAGAAACGCCGGGGAAAGAGCCCGAGCGCCGAGCGCGCGAGGGGGAGCTTCGGCGGGCGCGGCGGCGATGACGCGATGGGTTCCTGCACGCCGAACCCGAGCACCACGACGGCGAGCACCGCGGGCACCACGCCGACCCAGAGCACGCGACGCAGGTCGAAGGCCCACAGGCCCATGAGCACGATCGCGGCCAGCGGACCGAGCACCGCGCCGATGGAGTCCATCGATTGTCGCAGTCCGAACGCCGCGCCCCGCAGCGGCTCGGGCGTCAGATCGGTGACCCGCGCATCGCGCGGCGCGCCCCGGATCCCCTTGCCCACGCGGTCGAGGAAGCGGGCGGAGAACACCCACCCGACCGAGCCCGCGAGCGGAAACATCGGCTTGGTGAGCGCCGCGAGCGCGTAGCCCGCGAGCGTGAGTCGCTTGCGGTGCCCGAGCCGATCGCTGAGCCAGCCGGAGAAGAACTTCGTGACCTGGGCCGTCGCCTCGGCCAGCCCCTCGAGGAGCCCCACCATCGCGACGCTCGCCCCGAGCACCCCCGTCAGGAACATCGGCAGCAGCGCGTGCACGAGCTCCGAGGACGTGTCC
Organism: uncultured Sandaracinus sp.; assembly: GCA_903828805.1. GTDB lineage: Bacteria > Myxococcota_A > Polyangia > Polyangiales > Sandaracinaceae > Sandaracinus. The sequence goes on from CAIKNO010000610.1 coordinate 4,587, forward strand.
ATCAGCAGCGAGGTCAGCCCCAGGGCCCAGATGGCCCGCGGCAGACGCGTTGGCTTCTCGCCCCCGCCGACAAGCCCCTCGGCGCCGGGCGCGCTCAGCGCCGCCTCCGGATCCAGCACGACGCCAGCGCGGCCGCCACGAGCAGGCTCGAAGCCCCCGGCCCGCGGCCACCGCCGGCCACGTGACAGCACCCTCCCCCCTTGCCCCCGACGCCCCCTCCGGCGTCGAGGCCCGCGAGGCCTCCATCGTCGCCCTCCGGGCCCGCGCCCGAATCACCGTCGGGACGCCCGGCGTCGGCCACCGCACCGGCATCCGTTGCGCCGGGTCCCGCATCGGCCGCAGGCGCCGCTGCGAGCTCGTACGCCCCGACGTCGGGCGCCCCGTCGACCCGCCGGGCCACGACGCCCGCGGGGTGCGCGTACTCGAACGCCGGCACGGGCCACGCTCCGTCGGTGCCCGGGTCGACGCCGGCGTCCACCGGCGCGCTGCCCGCCACCAGGTGGTGGTCGAAGCCCGCCGCATCGACGAACACGGACCCGTCGGCCCTGACGTTGTGGTCCATGCGCCCGAGGGTGCCGCCCGTCAGCAGCTCGCCGGGACCGACGAAGAGGTTGTTCACCACGTCGAGCACGATGGGCGCCGTCGCGCTGAGGAACGTCCCCCGCGAGTCGTGGTTGACCACGGTGTTGTGCACGAAGACCACGTGCGGGGAGGCCCACTGCATCCCGTCGCCGCCGATGCTCACGACGGTCCGGTTGGGGCCCATCGCGCCCTGCTCGATCACGTTCCCGAGGACGACAGCCTCGCCGCCCTCGGGCAGCTGCAGCTCGTAGCTCGAGGGCGAGCCTTCGGCCGTGAGCCGGTTGTAGAGCACGAAGTTCCGCCGCGCGCGGGACTTGAACAGATGCCCGCTGTCGGGCGACCCCGCCACGAGGGCGTGCGACCAGTTCCCGCGGAACGTCAGCGTGTCGATCTCGTTGATGTAGAGGTTGTGCGTGTAGCCGAAGTCGCCGCGACCGTTCCCGACGAACTCGTTCCGCTCGATGAGGGCGACGTTGTCGGCGTGGTTGCCGCCGAGGATGCCGTTCTCGTTGTCGCGGAACACGCAGGACCGCACGACGAGCTCGCCGCCGCCTTGCCAGCGGATGCCGGCGCCGTTCCCATCCGGCACCGCGGCCCCGACGAACTCGAGGTTCTCGAGGGTCACGTTCGCGCCGTCGACGATGAAGATGCCCTTGCCGCCCTGGCGGGTCAGCGGCATGCCGGTCATGTCGAGGACCGGACGGCCCCCGACGCCTCGGATCGTCAGCCCGCTCTGCGGCCACACGACCTCTTCGTGGTAGGTGCCGGCCTGGATCTCGATGGTCGCGCCATCGGTCGCGGCCGCCGCCGCCGCGCCGATCGTCGCGTAAGGCTGCCCTGGCCCGACCCGCAGCTGGGCAGAGGCCATGGACGACGCCGTCACGACGAAGACCCCCGAGAACCAGCACAGAGCAAGGACGCGATGCATCGGCGCAGCGTGCCACGGCGCCCGGCACCGCGGGAAGAACGGCCGGTCTCTGCCACACGACGCAGGGCCGACGTTCAGGGCGTCAGCAGCCCTGGAACGACCCCCGTGCCCGAGTCCCCGAAGCGGCCCATCGGATCCCCCATCGCGTTCGCGATCGACACGAGCAGGTCCCCGTGACGGCGCCCCCCGGTCTCGATCACCCGGCCCGGCGAGAGGGCACCTCCGCCCCGGCCTCCGAGCACGAAGGGCATCTCGGAGTGCGCGTGCGTGTTGCCGTCGGAGACCTCGCTGCACAGCAACACGAGGGAGTGGTCGAGCATCGTCCCATCCCCCTCGGGGCGCGCGGCGAGCGCATCGAGCAGCGCCTTGTAGCGCTGCACGAACCAGCGCCGCTGGGCCACGTACGAGCTGAAGAGGCGGCTGCCCGGATCGTGCCGCGCCCCGTAATGCGAGGCCTGGTGGCTGCGCATGTCGTAGCCGGGGTCGTACATCTCCGAGGCGCCGATCCGGCTCATCACCAGCTCGCTCGTGTGGTGCGAGCACTGGATCACGCCGACCTTGGTCATGCCGCAGGCCATCGCGGTGACCATCACGTCCATCTGCGCCTGCAGCAGCGACGCGAAACGCTCGGGCGCGTAGAGCTCGGAGGCCGCGAGCGCGGGCAGCTCGACCGACGGCATGCTGCACGAGCCGCCCATCGAAGAGGCCATCCCCGCGAGCCTCCGTTCGACCTCCCGGAGCGCCTCCGCATGGAGGTCGAGCCTCACCCGCTCCGCGCTTCCGAGCCGCGCGCGCAGCGCCTCGAGGTCCGCGGAGGCCGTGTCGAGCAAGCTCCGTTCGAGCGCCCCCGCAGAGGCGCCCGGCGCCGGCACCGCGCCCCCGAAGACGCGGGCGAACGCGCGGACCGGGTCGTCCTCGGGCGGGGTCGAGATCCCCGCGCTCGGATACGAGATGTGCTTGTCGCCCGAGGCGCCGCTCACGTTCGCCTGCACGCCGAGGTAGAGATGCCGGAACGGCGCGGCGCTGCCGACCGTGCCCGCGAGGACCTGATCGATCGAGGGGCCGAAGCCTCCGTCGGTGGCCGTGAGCAGCTTCTTGGCGCCGCCCGGGTGGCTGCCCTCGTCGGTCGCGCCCATCGAGAGCCCGTTGATGAACGTGCAGTCCGAGGCGCGCGCGCCGAGGGGCTCGAGCAGCGTCCCGAGCGCGACGCCGCCGCCCGACGCGTGCGCGTCGAAGAGCCCCGCCTCGCCGTCCTGCGAGCGACCGGCGATCCCATCGGGGAAATAGAAGATGATCAAGCGCTCGGCGCGACCGCCGATGGCCCGCGCCCGCGGCGCGCCGCCGAGCCACGCGGGCAGCGCGGAGGCGACGGGCCAGGCCGTCGCCGCGCCGAGGAGACCACCGAGCAAGCGTCGGCGCGACAAGGTCACAGGCCACCTCCCGGCGCGCGGCGCCGCACGAAATCGGGCGAGGTCACCACGTCGATCATCAGCTCCCTCAGGTCCCCGTGCGCGCGCAGCCGCGCCGCGAGGCGCTCGATCGTGCAGCGGTCCTCGAGCGTCTCGTGGTAGCCCCGCGCGAAGCGGAAATACTGACGGGCGAAGCACTCCGTCGCGGCCTCCGAGCCGGCCAGCACCGCCCCCAGCTCCGGCAGCGTCGAGAACGGCGCGCTCGTCGAGGTGCCGAGGCCCTCGACGTCGTTGAGATCGCCGGAGGAATCGATGGGCCTGGACCCCTCGGTGGTGCGCGCGGCGCCGAGCGCGTCGAAGCTCTCGAACCCGAAGCCGATGCCGTCGATGTAGCGATGGCACGAGGCGCAGCGCATCTCCGCGGTGTGCTGGCGGAAGCGCTCGCGCGTCGTCGCCGACGGATCGACGTCGGGCACGCCGCCGGCGTCGGGGGGAGGCGGCGGGAAGTTCTGGCAGAGGAGGTTGCGGCGCACGAGGAGGCCGCGGCGGATGGGCGAGGTCTGGTCGCTGTGGGCGTAGCGCGCGAGCACGCTCGCCTCGCCGAGCACGCCCGCGCGGCCCGGCCTTCCGACGCGCTCGAGCGCGGCGCCCGTCGGTCCGGACACGCCGTAGATCGACGCGAGCTGCGCGTCCGCGTAGCCCCAGTCGGCGGTGAACAGCTCGCGCAGCGAGTGGCTTCCGTCGAACACCACCGACGTCACGAACGCGCGGGTCGCGGCGCGCATCGTCGCCCCGAGGGCCGGGCTCCACGCGGGAAACAGATCGGCCCGCTTGGTCTGCTCGTCGAGGCCCTCGACGCCCAGCCACATCGCCGCGAAGTCGCCGACCGGGCCGCGCGCGCGGGGGTCCGCGAGGAGCCGTCGCGCCTGGGCCTCGAGGCCTTCGGGGGTCTCCAGCGCCCCCGAGGCCGCGGCGTCGAGCAGCGCGTCGTCGGGCATCGTGCCCCAGAGCTGGTACGAGAGCGCCGACGCGCGCTCGTACGCCGTGAGCAGCGCGGTGCCGTCGGCCTGCGGCGCGCCGATCTCCGCGCGGTAGAGAAAGCTCGGCGACACGAGCATCGCGCGCAGCACCGCACCGAGGCCGTCGAGCCCGCTCGGTTGCGCGGCCGCGAGCGCCGCGTAGCGAGACACTTCGTCCGCGTCGAGGGGCCGACGGAAGGCACGGCGTCCGAAGCCCGACACGAACGAGGCCGTGCACCCCACCCGGTCGGCCGACACGTCACAACCGGCGAGCGCGCCGAGCCGGCCCCGCACCTGCGCGAGCGTGTCGCTCGAGGCCCGCAGCAGCGCGTCGACGTGCGCGGCGGTGATCGCGGCCGCCGCCGCGTCGTCGTCGAAGAGGAAGTCTTCGCCCCGGCTCTCGGTCGGCAGGCCCGCGGCGGGATCGAACACCGTCGAGCCCGTCGCCGAGCAGTCCACCCGGACGACCGAGTTGAAGCCGCCGAACCCATCCGGCGCGGTGTCGGGGTTCGCGTCGTCGCGCACCCAGTCGCGGCCGTCGAGGACGAACTTGTACTGGTGCGTGCCGTCGGGCAGCGCTCGGGTGAGGGTCCACGCGCCCCTGCCGGCGTCGTAGGTCATGGGCCACGCGGTGCTCGACCAGCCGTTGAAGGTCCCGGCGAGGAACACCGTGCCGAGGACACGGCCGCGGGGATCGAACGCGAACGAGCGCGTGCGGCACGCCTCGGGATCGGCCGACGAGGGAAGTCCGAGCAGGTCGCGCACCGTCGCGCGCAGCTCGCGACGGGTCAGCAGGCGCAGCCGCGCGGGCGAGGGCGGGACCTCGCGGCACGCCAGGGCCTCGGTGGTGAAGCGCGCGAGGATGAAGTCCGCGAGCGTCTCCGAGCACGCGGCGTCGCAGCGGTCGGGCGCGCCCTGCGGCATCCGCACGTCGATGATCTCGACGAGCGACGCGCGCCCCCGGGACCAGTCCGAGAGCCTCGGCCCCAGCCCCCCCTGCCCGACCTCGCCGTGGCACGACGCGCAGAGGCGACCGTAGAGCGCGGCGGCCCCCTCGGCGACGGGCGGCGCGGCCCCCGCATCGACGGCCCCGCCGCCGTCGTCCGACGGAGGCCGAGCGGGGGGGCCCTGACCCTCGCAGCCCGCGATCGACCCGAGGGCCGACGCGACGAGGGCG
>CAIKNO010000611.1 GCA_903828805.1 uncultured Sandaracinus sp.
GCCCTGCGACCACTGGAACTTCCAGCTGAACAACCACTGGATGGAGTCGCTCGACTACCGGCACCACCGCATCCACGTGAACTCCCACGGCGCGCGGCTGCGCCCCGACGGAAGCGTCCGCATCGTGGTCGCGCACCGCGATCCGGGCGTGCCCAACTGGATCGAGACCGCGGGACACGAGTTCGGCACGATGTGCTTCCGATGGGTGCGCGCCGAGGGGGAGCCGCCCGAGCCGGCCGTCCGGGTGGTCGCGTTCGACGCGCTCGCGGGGCTTCCGTGAGCCCCACGCGGACGCACGCGGCCCGAAGGCCCACCTCGACGAACTACCGTGCACCGCACCGGCCCGCCGTCCTGCGTCTCGCCAACCGCGTGCTCGGCGCGCTCCAGGCGCGGGGCGCGATGCACGTGTCGCTCGAGGAGTCGTCGCTCTTCGAGGCCGCCGAAGCGCAGACGGGCTTGCTCGATCTCGGCGCGCCCGACTTCCGCGCGCCGATGAGGGCCCTGCTCGCGGCGATCGAGGACGAAGCCCGGCTGCACCCGCTCGGGCGCCTCATCACCCGGACGCGGATGGTCTCGACGCTCGTCACCCGGATGCGGCTCGAGGAGCAGTTCCGGACGACCCCCGCGCTCCGGACCCAGACGCTCGGCCGTCCCATCGTCATCGTGGGGCTGCCCCGCACGGGCACGACGCTCCTGCACCGCCTGCTCGCGGGCGACCCCCGCCTTCGCGCGCTGGCCTCGTGGGAGGCGCTCAACCCCGTGCCACTGCCGGGGCCGGACGAGCGCGCGCGCCGCATCGCGTTCGCCGAGCGCAGCGCGATGGGGCTGCGCTTCATGGCGCCGGACTTCTTCGCGGTGCACCCGATCGATCCGCGCGCCCCCGAGGAGGACGTGCTGCTGCTGGACCTCGCGTTCCAGAGCACGGTCGCGGAGAGCACCCTGCGCGTGCCCTCGTATGCCCGCTGGCTCGAGGCGCAGGACCAGACGCCCGCGTACCGGATGCTGGTGCGCACGCTGCAATCGCTCTCGCACCAGGCCCAGCCCGAGTCGCCGCAGCCGGTCCGGTGGGTGCTCAAGACACCGCATCACATGGAGTGGCTCGAGACGCTCGACGCGGCGCTGCCGGGCGCGCTCTTCGTGTGGACACACAGGGCCCCGTCGGACGTCGTGCCGAGCTTCTGCAGCATGCTGGCGCACGGGCGCGGGGTGTTCTCCGACGACGTCGACCCGCACGAGGTCGGACGCGACTGGCTGCGCAAGGGGACCCGGATGATGACGCGCGCGATGGAGGCCCGCGCCCGCCTGGGGGAGGATCGCTTCCTCGACGTGCCGTACGGCGCGCTGCTCGCGGACCCGCTCGCCGTCGCACGCGCGATCGAAGAGCGGGCCGGCCTGACCTGGACGCGGGACACGGAGACCCGCATGCGGGACCTGCTCCGCGTCGAGGTCCAGCATCGCCACGGCGTGCATCGCTACCGCCTGCAGGACTTCGGACTCTCGGAGGGCGAGGTCGCCCGCGCGTTCGGGGACTACCAGGCCCGGTTCGAGCACGTCCTCGGCGCGCATGGAACTCGAAACCCGCCCCGAGATTTGCTACCGAGCGCCTCATGAGCGCGCGTCATCTCCTCCTCGACAGCCCTGCGATGGGTCGTCGCGTCCACCTCTGGTGCTTCGGCGACGTCGGCAGGCCGCTCGTCGTGTTCCCGTCGAACGCCGGCGTCGCCCACGAGTGGCAGAAGGGCGGCATGATCGACGCCCTCGCGCCGCTGATGGCCGAGGGCCGGGTCAAGATCTACTGCCCCGAGACGAACGTCTCGCGGACGTTCTCCGGCGAGGGCAGCGTCGATGCGCGCATGGCCCACCACGGAGCGTACGAGCGCTTCGTCCTCGAGACCCTCGTGCCCTTCATCCGCAAGGATTGCCAGAGCCCCGACGCCCCGATGGTGTCGACCGGGTGCAGCATGGGCGCGCTCTACGCGTCGCTCTTCGCGCTGAAGCACCCGGAGACCTTCTCGAGGGCGCTCTGCCTGTCCGGACGGTACCGTGCGAGCACGATGTTCGACGGCCCCTCGAGCCCGGAGCTGTACCTGAACGACCCGCTCGCGTTCCTGCCGAACCTGCACGGCGCGCCCCTCGAGCGCGTGCGCCAGCAGACCCACCTGACGGTCGTCGTCGGCCGCGGGGCGCACGAAGATGGCTGCATCCGCGAGACCGAGGAGTTCGGGGGCTGGCTGCGGAACAAATCGATCCCCCACCACCTCGCGTTCTGGGGCCACGACAGCCGGCACGACTACACGTGGTGGCGCAGGCAGGCGCGCCACTACCTCGGCCAGCTGTTCTGAACGCCGGAGGCGTCGTTTCGCGGGGGCAGGCGCCGCGGCCTACGTTCAGGGCGAGGGCAGCGGAGCGATGCCCACCCTCGCGCAGCTGACCTCGTAGAATTGCCGCGCCAGCACGGCATCCCGCGCGGGCGCCGAAGGCTGCGCGGGGCGGCCCGCCACGAAATATCGGCCCGAGACGCCGACCTCGTCGAGCGCCAGGTGCACCGAGGTCGCGCTGCCGGCGGCGAGCGAATCCGAGCCGCGCATCCCGAAGCCCGTCTGCAGGAGCTTCGTCGACACCACCCCGGGGTGCAGCGCGTTCGCGGTGATCCGCGTGGAGGCGAGCCGCCGCGCGAGCTCGACCGCGCAGAGGACGTTCGCGAGCTTGGAGGCCGCGTACGCCGCGTATCCGTCGAACCGGCGGGCGAAGTCCAGGTCCTTCAGATCGAGCACGGCCCTCGAATGCGCGACGGAGCTCACGAAGACGAGCCGCCCCTGCGGGGCCCGTTCGAGCGAGGGCCGGAGCAAGTGGCTCAGAAGAAATGGCGCGTCGTGATTCACCGCCATCGTCAGTTCGCGGCCGTCGGGGGTGAGCCGACGCTCCGTCATGAACACGCCCGCGTTGTGCAGCAAGACGTCGAGGGGTCGATCCCCCCACGCCGCCGCGAGCGCGCGGACCTCGTCGAGGCTCGACAGGTCCGCATGCACCGAGGCCGGCAGGGCCTTGCCCGTCGCCGACTCGATCGCGAGCCGCGCGTTCTCCGCGCTCTTCGCGGTCCGTCCGTGCACGACGACCTGCGCTCCGCGGAGCGCGAGCAGACGAGCAGATTCCTTGCCGATGCCATCGGTGGCACCGGTCACGAGCACGACGGGGGACATGGCCATGGATGACACGGAAACCTCGCCCCTTCATCCCCGGCGCGCGGCTCCCGGCTCCGGCAGGGCGCCCCGGACGGGCGCCGCCCCGCGCGCACGACCCCTTCCCCCGAGGGGCCCCGCGGGACTACGTTGCGCGCCATGTACTTCCAGACGTTCCTGCAGATGAAGAAGCAACTCGGACAGCTCGACGCTTGGCTCGAGGCCGCCGCCGCCCACGCCGCGGCCAAGCCCTTCGACCCCGCCGTGTTCGCGGGCCTTCGCCTCGCGCCCGATCAGTTCCCGCTGGCCCGGCAGGTGATGATCGCGTGCGACACCGCGAAGCTCGGCGCCTCGCGACTCACCGGCAAGGCGGCCCCGACGCACGCGGACACCGAGCAGTCGCTCGACGAACTTCGGGCCCGGGTGCGCTCGGTCATCGAGTACCTCGATGGATTCGACGCGGCGGACTTCGAGGGCACGGCGACGCGCGTCGTCACCCAGCCGCGGTGGGAGGGCAAGACGATGACCGGCGCCGACTACTTCATGCAGCACGTCGTGCCCAACTTCTTCTTCCACCTCACGCACGTGTACGCGCTGCTGCGCCACAACGGCGTGCCGCTCGGCAAGCGGGACTACCTCGGCACGCTGACGATGCAGAGCCCCTGACGCCGCCGGGGCGCCTGGACGCCGACGCGGCGCGCATCGCCGGCCGGCGCCGCACCGGAGTCCAGGCGCCTCGGGCCTCGCCCCCGGGTGCCGCCCGTCAGGGCGCGGCGAGAACGACGGCGTCCGCGTTGCCGTCCCGTCCTGCGGTGCCCGACGCGCCCGGGGAGAAGCCCCCGCGGCCGCCGGCGCCCGCCACACCGGCCCGCTCGACGACGATCGACGCCTCGACCGCGGCGCGGTAGTCGGCGTCCGCCC
>CAIKNO010000612.1 GCA_903828805.1 uncultured Sandaracinus sp.
AGACACCCCACGACGCTCGTTGAACGGCCCTGGAAAGGCAGTTCGATACGGGAACCATCCCGCATCGCCTGCCGTGGAGCAAGTGAAGCGATGCGTTTCCGAACCACCGATCCGTCACGACGTCGTCGTCGTCCCTACCTGCGGCCTGCCGCGCGTCCTTCGTTCCGAACGGAGGTGCGCCATGGGCGAACGTGATCTCTTCTACAGCGAGCATCTATCGCTGCGGCTCAACTTCGACCGCCCGGACGGGTCGAACCTTGTCCTCGACTTCGACGGCCGGAGCCTGGCCCGTGAGGACTGGACCGTGACCCTGACGGCCGGCACGCACGTCGTGCGTCTGTCGCGCGCCGAGCTCGTGCACATGGGGCGCGTGTTCCCGATGCTCGCGGCGCTCAATAGGCCGCACAGCGACATCGTCGGCGCGGTCCATCTCGACCTCCTGCACATCGAGGAGGACGACAATGGTTGACGTGCTGCCGTGCGAGTTCTGCCGGGAGCCGTTCGCGCGCGCGGCGACGTCGAAGGCGCGGTTCTGCGGGAGCCGCTGCCGTTGGCAGGACCGACTCCGCGCCCATCGCGCCGAGCGCGCGTCATTGGAACGGGTGCAGAAGCTTCTCCGCGGCGACCGAGGTGCATCATGACGGCCGCGGCATCGCATCGAGGCGCGGTCTACGAATGGCCGGCGGCGCGGTGTGCTGAGTGCGGCGTCGAGTTCTGCGCCGCGTCCTCGCCGAGCACGGCCCTCTACTGCGGGCCGAGGTGTCGGTTCGTTGCCGCGGCCCGTCGCCGCGCCGACGAGTCTCCACGCGCGGCGTTCGCTCGTGCGTGCGCTCGCCTCGTGCGTGCGCTCGCCGCGGCCCGCGACTGTCCCGACGTCGAGCTCCTCCACGACCTGCATGGTGATGCAGCACGAGCTCGAGAGGCTTTCGGGGACGTGCTCCTCGCGGGTCTCCCGATCTTCTCGGCGAACTTCGAGGAGTCGCGGCGATGCTGGGCTGCAATGCAGACCCTCGATGCAGAGGCACGCGGCCGACGTCGAGACGCCGCACAAGATCACGATCACGCGGCCGCGGCCGCCGATGGAGCCGACCGATGATGCCGCCGCGTACTTGGCTCCCGACGAAGCACGACCGACTCGCCGACGCACATCGCGCCTACAGCGATAACGGCTGGCGACCGTTCCCGGTGGGTACGGGACCGGACAAGAAGAACAAGACTCCGCTCACGAAGTGGACGGAGACGCCGCAGTTCCCGCGATGCGACCTCCCAGCCGGCACGACCGGACTCGGCATCCCGACCGGAGGTGCCGCTCGACTTGTGGTGCTCGACGTCGACGGCGACGACGGCCGCGCCTCCCTGGCCGTGCTCGAGGTCGAGCACGGGCGGCTGCCGCCGACGCTCACGTCACGTACCGGCCGCGTGGACGGCGGCGAGCATCGCGTGTTCCGGTGCCCTGACGAGCTCGAACTCCCACGGAACTCTGCCAGCAAGATCGGACAGGGTCTCGATGTCCGCGGCGAGGGCGGGTACATCGTCGTCGCACCGAGTCTGCATGAGACCAACACCCGCTACGAATGGATCGACCGGCGCGAGCTCGCCGAGCTCCCGACGTGGCTGCACGAGCTCATGACGCGGCCGGCGAAGGCACCGTCGCCGCCGCCACCGAGGCAGCAGACGCTCCCGACGAGACCGCGCCAGGCCGCGGCCCGACAGGCGACGACGACGCCGGCAGAACGACGTCGAGAGGCATGGCGCTCGTCCGCGCTCGAAGGCGCAGCACGCCGAGTACGTGAGGCGCCCGAAGGGCAGCGGAACCACACGCTGAACGTCGCCGCCTTGGGTCTCGGTCACTACGTCCCGACCGGATGGAT
>CAIKNO010000613.1 GCA_903828805.1 uncultured Sandaracinus sp.
ATCCTGCTGCTCGAGAACATTCATCCCGACGCGAAGGCGAACCTCGAAGCCGAGGGCTTCGAGGTGACCCTCCTGCCCAAGGCGCTTCCCGAGGACGAACTCTGCCGCGCGCTCGACGGAGTCGTCGCGCTCGGCATCCGGAGCAAGACCCGCGTCACGCCGAAGGTGCTCGATGCGGGCCGATCGCTGCGGGCGGTGGGGACGTTCTGCATCGGGACCAACCAGGTCGCGCTCACCGACGCCAACCAGCGCGGCGTGCCGGTCTTCAACGCGCCGTTCTCGAACACCCGCAGCGTCGCCGAGATGGTGCTGTGCGAGATCGTGATGCTCGCGCGGCGTTTCGGGGACCGCAACCGCGAGATGCACGCGGGGGTGTGGACCAAGAGCGCCGAAGGTTCGAGGGAGGTGCGGGGCAAGACGCTCGGCATCGTCGGCTACGGCCACATCGGGCGTCAGGTCGGCGTGCTCGCCGAGTCGTTCGGCATGAACGTCGTGTTCTACGACGTCGCGGCGCGCCTCTCGATGGGCAACAACCGCTCCGCGGGCAGCCTCGAGGAGCTGCTCGGGCAGTCCGATTTCGTGACGCTCCACGTGCCCGAGACCGCGCAGACGAACGACATGATCGGTGCGCGGGAACTTGCGTGCATGCGCAAGGGCGCATGCCTCATCAACGCCAGCCGCGGCACGGTGGTGGTGATTCCCGCGCTGGCGGAGGCGCTCCGGAGCGGGCACGTCGGCGGTGCCGCCGTCGACGTGTTTCCGGTGGAGCCCGAGGCCAACGAGCCGGGGTTCACGACCGAGCTTCGAGGCTTGCCGAACGTGGTGCTGACGCCGCACATCGGAGGGTCGACGGCCGAGGCGCAGGTCGCGATCGGGCATGAGGTCTCGACCGCGCTGCTGAAGTTCCTCCGCGTCGGAACGACGACGGGATCGGTCAACTTCCCTCAAGCGGAGCTCGCGCCGCGGGCGGGAACGCATCGATTCGCGCACGTGCATCGGAACGTCCCGGGCGTGCTGCGCGACGTGAACCGGATCGTGTCCGAGGCCGAGGCGAACGTGGTCGGGCAGATCCTCGCCACCGATCCGCAGACAGGCTACCTGCTCCTCGACATCGCGGAGGACGCGAGCCGTCGGGTCGGAGAGGATCTCTGCGAGCGAATGGGCGCCCTCTCCACGACGATCTCGGCCCGTTTGCTGTACTGAGCGCGCGGGCGTCGAGAGGCTTCGGGCCGCTCCCCCGTGGGGTCGGTGCGCCCCCGGGACGTGCTACCAATCACAGCATCGACAGGAGGTCCGATGAAGATCAGGGCGCGTTCGAGGGTCGGGTTGCTCGTGTGGGGTTGGTCGCTCGCCGCGTGTGGCTCGGGCGGTTCGGCGGAGCCGGAGACGGCCGGTGAGGTGGCGGCGCCGCCGGCGATGCCGTCGCAGGTGAACACGCAGCAGGGGGCCGTGTTGCCGCCGCCGTCGGCGGCGCCGGAGGCGCGTCCGGTGTGGGATGACCCGTCGTTCGAGCTGCGCTCGAACCTCCAGCCGTCGTACTCGCCGGGGCAGGCGTCCTCGTTCGAGGTCGTGCTGACGGCCCGCGGGAACTACCATGTCAACGTCGAGTATCCGATGCGCATCACCCTGCACGGACCCGCCGAGGTCAGCTTCCCGGACCCGGAGATGACCGCCGATCAGGCGGCCGAGATGGCCGAACCGCGGGCGCGCTTCGTGGTGCCGTTCACGGCCCAGGCAGCGGGCGCGTTCACCGTCACCGCCGACGTGGCCTTCGCGGTCTGCACTCCGGACTCCTGCATGCCCGACAACCGCACGCTCTCCGTGTCGCTCGTCGCGGGACAGCCCGCCACCGGCATCGTCGCGCCCGCGGCGGCCGCACCGTCCGTCGCTCCCTCTCCGGCGGCGGCTCCGTGACCGAACGAGGCCCCGCCGCGCACGAGGAACTCGCGCGTATCGGGGTCTCCGTGCGCGAGCGCTTCAGCGCGCAGAAGCGGGTGCTCTCCTTCGAGGAGTACCTCGCGCTCTTCGAGGCGCATCCGTGGCGGCACAGCCGGGATGCCTCCCGATACCTGCGCGATTGTTTCGACCACTGGGGTGTCGAATCCCTCCCAGGGCCAGGGGGATCGCGTCAGCGGTTCCGGCTCTTCGATCTGCCCTTTCTGCGTGGTCGAAACCCGCTCGGGCGACACGACCATCTCGTCGGGCACGAGGACATCCAGCGCGCGTTCTACCGGGAACTCTGCAACTTCGTGCGCGAAGGTCGGGTCAACCGCCTCGTCATGCTTCACGGGCCGAACGGCAGCGCGAAGTCGACGTTCGTGCAGTGCATCATGCGCGCGATGGAGCACTACGCGGAGACGGACGAGGGCTCCGCGTACATGTTCTCGTGGATCTTCCCGAGGGGTCGGGACGGGCGCACGGTCGGTTTCGGCTCGACGGACGACTCCTTCTCCCAGAGCGAGTCGTTCGCGCACTTGCCCGAATCGGCCGTCGACCTCCGGCTCGCGAGCGAAGTCCGGGAGAGCCCGCTCATGCTGCTGCCCCGCGACGAGCGTCAGCGCCTGGTGAGGGACGCCTACGCACGGGCCGGGATCGACGAGGTGCCCACGGCCCAGCTGCTCGATGGACAGCTCGGCGCCAAGAACCGACAGGTGTTCGAGGCCCTGCTGACCGCGTATCGGGGCGACCTCCGTCGGGTGCTGATGCACGTCCGGGTCGAGCGCATCTACGTCAGCGAACGCTACCGCGTGGGCGCGGTCACGGTGGGTCCGCAGGTCGCGGTCGATGCGCAGGAGCGCCAGATCACCGCCGATCGCTCGCTCGCGGCGCTCCCGGCGTCCCTGGCCTCGCTCGCGCTCTTCGAGACCCATGGCGAGCTGGTGGAGGCGCGCGGAGGGATCCTCGAATTCAGCGATCTGCTCAAGCGTCCGCTCGACGCCTGGCGATACCTCCTGCTCGCCGTCGAGGAGGGAGAGATCCCGCTGCACGCGAGCGTGCTGCCGCTCGACACCGTCTTCGTCGCGACGTCGAACGACGTGCATCTGAAGGCGTTCAGGGAGCATCACGAGTACCGCAGTTTCCGGGGGCGCTTGTCGCTGGTTCAGGTGCCTTACCTGCTGAATCCGCGAGAGGAACAGCAGATCTACGACTCGCAGATCGTCCCTCAGGTACGCACGCACGTGGCTCCGCACGCGACGTTCGTGGCCGCGCTCTGGGCCGTGCTGGGCCGGCTGGCCCGGCCTCGGGCGGAGGCCTTCGCGAGCGCCCGTCTCGGCACGCTCGCGGCCTCGCTCACGCCCCTCGAGAAGGCGGACTTCTACATGGACCTCCGGGTCCCGTCTCGCTTCGCTCAGGACGACGCGCAGGTGTTGCGCGCCGGCCACGACCAGGTGCGAGCCGCGCCGACCGGCCGGCCCGAGGTCGAGGGCGGCAGTGGGCCTTCGCCTCGCGAGGTGCGCACGCTCCTGCTCGATGCGGCCCAGGATCCGGACTTCTCGTGCTTGTCGCCGCTCGCCGTCCTGCGACGGATCCGCGAACTCTGCGACGCCGATGACTACGACTTCTTGAAGGAGACCCCCGACGGGGGATACCACGACCATCGAGGATTCATCGAGGTGGTACGGGCACGATGGCTCGACCGCGTCGATGACGAATTTCGGCGCTCGACCGGTCTGGTGGACGAGGCCAAGTACACGGAGACGTTCGAACGTTACATCACCCACGTCTCGTTCTGGCTGAAGCGGGAGCGCTTCGTGAATCCGATGACGGGGCAGGACGAAGAAGCGAACGCGGCGTTCATGTCGAGCGTCGAGGCGATGCTCGGCGGCGTTCAGGACGTGGACGCGTTCCGCCGGAACATCATGAGCCAGATCGCGGGCCACGCGATCGATCATCCCGGCGCGAAGATCGAGATCGAGGCGGTGTTTCCCCGGCTCCTCGAGCAGCTGAGGGAGGCCACGTTCGGCGCGCGCCGCAAGCAGCTCGCCGAGATCGCCCGCGACGTGCTCGCGGTCTCTCACGAGGCTGCGGATGGGCTCGAGGTCGGCCGGGTCGAACGCGCGCGTGGGGTCATGCGGCGCATGGAGGACGAACACGGGTATGCCGTGCCGTCGATCCGCGATGCGGTGGGCGAGCTCGTCCAGCGCCGCTACCAGAGGTGAGCGTGCAGCTGCTCGTGCTCGGCTCCGGGACGGCCATCCCCCATGAAATGCGGGGGGCCAGCGGCTATGCGCTCCGCGCCGACTCGGGGGAGGTCCTCTTGCTGGAGTGCGGTCCAGGATCGACGCGCCGATGGCCTGGGCTCGGGATCACCTTCGCCTCGGTCCGGGCGGTGCTGGTGACCCATCACCACGTCGACCACTGCAGTGATCTCGCCGCGGTGATGTTCGGTCGCAACGTGGTCGAGGGGGGCGCCGACACGCCCGTGACGTGGCTCGGCCCCCGGGGCCACGCCCGGCACCTCGAGGGGCTCGAGCGGGTCTACGGATCGTCCGTCCGAGAGGCGTCCGGCGAGCGCGTCGTGGTCGAGCTCGCGGACGGTGACGCGCACCGCGTCGGCCCCTTCGAACTGCAGGCCCGGGAGGTCCTGCACGTGGAGGGATCCATCGGCGTCCGAGTCCGATGCGATGGTCGCACGGTGGCGTTCAGCGGAGACTCTGGCGCTTGTCCTGCGCTCGTGGCGCTCTGCCGAGGGGTCGACCTCGCCTTGCTCGAATGCAGCTACCCCGCCGCTCGCCCGACGACGCGCCACCTCAACACCACGACGGCCGCGCGCGTGGCGATCGAGGCTGCGCCCTCGCTCGTGGTCCTGACGCATTTCTACCCCTCCTGCGACGACGTCGACGTGGAGGGCGAGGTGCGCGCCGCGGGCTACAACGGGCCCTTGCTGCTGGCGCGAGATGGTCTCGTCGTCGAAGTTGGAACCTCGCCGCCCGTCGGGCAGGAGCGTCGCGTCTGATGAAAGTTCGTCTCCACGTCAACGTCGATCACGTCGCCACGGTGCGGCAGGCGCGCGGCACGGAGTACCCGGACCCCGTCGAAGCCGCGATGATCGTGGAGTGGGCCGGTGCGCATGGGATCACCGTGCATCTTCGCGAAGACCGGCGGCACATCCAGCGCCGGGACGTCGACGTGCTGCGCCGCACCGTCAAGACGTCCCTCAACCTCGAGATGGCTGCGACGGAGGAGATGCTCGCCATCGCGCTCGAAGTCCGCCCCGACCTCGTCACGCTCGTGCCGGAGCGCCGCCAGGAGCGCACGACCGAGGGCGGACTCGACGCGGTCGGACAGCTCGAGGGGCTCAGTGAGATGTGCCGGATGCTCGCGGCGTCGGGGATCGCCACCAGCCTCTTCATCGATCCGAGCGATGCCCAGGTGGACGCGTCCATCACGATCGGAGCCGCGTGCATCGAGCTGCACACGGGCGACTATGCGGCGGCCGCGCTCCGCGGCGGCGCCGAGGAGGAGCTCGACCGGCTCGCGAACGCCGCAGCGCGCGCGCGCGTCCTCGCCCCGGCCATGAAGGTGGCGGCGGGGCATGGCCTCACCGCGCGCAACGTGGTGCCGCTCGTCGCGC
>CAIKNO010000614.1 GCA_903828805.1 uncultured Sandaracinus sp.
ACCCCGAGCGCGGCCTCCTCGAAGGTCGTCGAGGGGAGCCCGGGCCCGTGCGCGGCGGGGAACGCGCCGGGCTCTGGATAGGGTCCGGGCGCGCCGGCTCCGGGGTCGCAGAACGGGGTGCGGGCCGGTGGCCCCGCGTCGAGTCCGGCGTCCCTCGGCGGAGGTCCCGCATCGACCGCGGGCGGGCCCTCCGGGCCGCACCCGAGCGTCCCCGCCACGACCCATCCCAGCCACGCACGGTGCCGCCTCTGCATGGGCCGGAGCGTACCCGCAGCACCGCCCGGGCGAACAGACCCCAGTCCCCGTGGCAGCGATCGCGACGAACGCAGGCGGGCTGTCGCTTCCCCGCGGTCGCGCCGGGCACGGACGCGGGCGCGCTGCATCACGACGACGACCGCTTCGACACCGGCCTGTTCGGGATCCCCACCGAGGGCACGGGGCCTCGCGCGACGCCCGCGGCTCGATGGGTCCGCCTTCGTTCGAGGATGCCCGCGTCGTGCACGGCGCCTCGGAGCTGCGCCTCGCCGTCCGGATGCTGTCCGTGTTCTGACGGAGTCGGCGGAGCTGTGTGGCCCGTTCGAGACGGGCAAGCGTGCGGGTGCTGGCCTCGACGCCGCGCCGTGCGTACCTTCCAGACTCGGTCATGCGGCATCTCGCGCTATCTCTGGTCGTCGCGCTCACGCTGAGCATCGTCCCGGGCGCCCTCGCGCAGGGAAGGCGGGTGGAGGTGCACTTCACGCCCACCGTCCGGGCGCAGATCGCGGTGTGGATCGAGCGCGCGGACGGCACGCTCTTCGAGACGGTGCGGCTGACCGACGCAGTCGCGTTCCGGGGGATCGGGAACCGGCCCGGCGCGCTGCAGATGAACAGCGGCTACCACTGGCCCTACGGACGCCGCGAGGGGGTGCTGCCGGTGTGGGCGCATCGCCGTCACGAGCTCACGGGCGCGCTCTTCCCGCGGGTGGTCTTCGCCGGCCGCGCCTCCGAGGGCAACGCGAGCTCGGCGGGTTCCCGCGGCGAGGTCGTCAACACGCGCGACAACTACTACTGCCTCTCGTTCCGGGACGGGGACGAGTCGCTCGACGCGGTGACGTGCGCCAGCGTCTTCATGAGCAACAAGGGGCGCTACCTGAACGAGGCGGACGTCGCGGCGGGCTACGGCGAACCCTGGGAAGACAGCCCCGACGGGACCTCCGGAACCCGCGCGCTCGAGCTCGGCTCGCTGTATCCGCCCCGTCAGGACCTGGGGTACTGCGACGGCTGCGCCGATCACCGGGACGTCCGGCGCTACCGCAGCGACACGCTCGCGGTGATGCCCGAGATCGACGCGGTGACGATGGCGACGCCCCCGGGCGAGGTCCCGTTCGAGGCCGTGTTCGAGGTGCCCGATGCCTGGCCCGACGGGCGCTACACGCTGCGCGTCGAGGTGAACACCGAGGGCGATCATGCCCCCGGCTGGAGTCCGACGGAATACCCGACGCCGCGCGCTCCGACGGGGCAATGGGACAGCTGGGCGATGGGCAACGGCTACCCGTACCGGGGTCAGCCTTCGGTCGTCTACGACGTCCCCTTCGAGCTGGGGCCCGAGGGCGGCGAGTGGAGCACCGCGCAGGCCGCGGGCTGGGGCGATCTGCAAGGCCTCGACGGCACCGTGCACGCGATGGACGGCTCCGTGCGCGACGACGCGGCCCTGCACCCCGGCAGCGGCGCGGATCGTCTGCGCCAGGGCCCCGACGGAACGCGGGTGCGGGTGGTCGTGCCGACCGGCGACCCGTGCGAGGCGCCCGACGCCCCTGCGGACTGCGGGCTCGAGTGTGGCCCGTCGCGGGCTTGCGCGATGCCGCTCGTGTGCGGAGCCCTCGGCGCGTGCGTCGGGCGCTGCGAGGTCGCGCAGGCACCCGAGGCGCCTTCGCGCATCGTGGTGTCCGAGCACTCGGAGATGCGCCATGCGCACGCGTGGGCGCAGCTGGAGTTCGAGGCGCCGGGCAGCCCGCGCGGCGTCACCCGCTACGAGGTGCGCGTCGGCACCGCGCCCATCGTCGACGAGGCGTCCTTCCTCGCGGCGCGCCCGGCGAAGGCGGCGACGCTCGAGGACGAGGCGCTGGTCGTGCCGGTCGATTCGGCCGCGGGCGACGTCGTGCAGCTCGAGCTCGGCGGACTCTCGCCGCAGACGCGGTTCTGGGTCGGCGTGCGCGCGGTCGACGACTGCAACGTCGAGGGGCCGATCGCCGTCGCGGAATTCGAGACCCCCGAGATCCGCTTCACGACGGTCTCACCGTGTTTCGTCGCGACCGCGGCCTACGGCTCCCCGCTCGACGGGCGCATCGGCGCGCTGCGTCGTCTTCGCGACCGGCACCTGCGCACGAACCCCCTGGGCCGGGCGGCGGTCGAGGTCTACGGGTGGGTCGGGCCGCGCCTG
>CAIKNO010000615.1 GCA_903828805.1 uncultured Sandaracinus sp.
ACGAGCACGGCCGCCCCGACGAGCACGGCCGCCCCGACGAGCACGGCCGCCCCGACGAGCACGGCCGCCCCGACGAGCACGGCCGCCCCGACGAGCACGGCCGCCCCGCCGTTCCGCTCAGCCGGCGATGACCTGCACGCGGCTGATCAACGTCTGGAGCGCGGCCTTCGCGCCCTCGGTGGTCGGATGCCGGACGATGGCCCAACCCTCCCCCTCGTACCCCTCGCTGCGGGGCATTCCCACCCTTGGAAGGCGCGCCTCGACGAGCGCAGGGCCGACCTCGATCAACGCCCGGTCGATGCCGCGCACTTCCTTCACGCGGTCTCCGGTGCCCTGCGCGCGGAAGAACGCCGCACCCGTCGCCCACCGTCGCTCGCGCGGGGTCCACCTGTCGAAGGCGATGAGCTCCGCCCATGCGGCGTAGGGGTCGAACTCGTGGGCCAGACCCATGAGCGGCATGATGTGCACCCCCGGCGGGCGGGCACCGACCTCCGACACCAGCATCGAGCCGTCCTCGCGCAGGAACCACTCCATGTGCGTCAGCGCCGTGCCCGCCGCCCCCGTGCACCCGAGCGCCTCGAGGGCGCGGGTGTTGATCGCGTGGAAGTCGCGGAACGGCGCCGCCGGGCTCTCTCGAGGCAGCAGCACGCAGTACTGGATCCAGCCCTGCTCGAGCACCTCCAGGGGCGAGGGGTAGTAGCGGGTCCCGGAGCGCCACACCGGCGTCCCGCGGATCGTCACCGTCTCGCACGTGTGCTCCCGCGCCCGCACGAACTCCTCGACCTGGAGAGGAGCGTCCGGGGTCGCGACGATCCCGATCCGGCGCAGCGCGAGCAGGTCGGCCTCGGACTCGATCCGATGCGTGCCCTTGGACCCCAGCCCCGCCGGCGGCTTCACCACCACGGGCAGGCCCACCTCGCGCACGAACGACCGGAGGTCCGCCTCATCGCGGCAGAGGCGGCTCTTGGCGACGGGGACCCCCGCCTCGCGCAGGGCCTGCTTCATCCGGTCCTTGTCGCGAAAGCGGAGCGCGACGTCGACGCCCATCCCTTCGATGCCGAGGGCATCGCGGACCTCCGCCATCGGGACCTGCAGCTGCTCGAGCCCGCCGGTGAGCCGGTCGACGGGACCTATCGCCTTCTGGAACGCCCGCGTGGCCCGCGCGATGTCGTGCGCGCCGAGGGCGTGGTCGACGCGGTAGTGACCCGCGATCCGCTCGCGGACCGCGAGGGGGAGCGCCTCCTCGGGATCTTCGCTGATGAGCGAGAGCCGCAGCCCTGGGAGCGCCGCGAACCCGCGCACGAAGCGCATCGTGTTCTCGAGGAAACGGGGCGCGATGAAGACGACGTGACGCATCGGAGGTTCGTTCCAGTCGGGGTCAGAGGTTGCGACGGTACTCGCCGCCGACGTCGTAGAGGGCACGGGTGATCTGCCCGAGGGAGCAATGCTCGGTCGCCTCGAGCAAGGCCTCGAAGAGGTTGCCCCGCGCGACGGCCACGCGCTGGAGCGCAGCGAGCGCACCCGGCGCGCGGTCGGCATGCGCCGCATGGAAGGCCCGCAGACTCTCGATGCAGCCCTGCTTCTCGGCGTCGGTGGCCCGCGAGAGCTTCACGTCCCGCGGGATCGACCCCTCGGCTTGGTGGCGGGGGAGGAACGTGTTGACGCCGACGATCGGAAGCTCGCCCGAGTGCTTCATGCGCTCGTACTTCATCGAGTCGTCCTGGATCTGGCCGCGCTGGTACTGCCGCTCCATCGCGCCCAGCACGCCCCCGCGCTCGGTGAGCCGCTCGAATTCCGCGAGCACCGCCTCCTCGACCAAGTCCGTGAGTTCCTCGACGAGGAAGCTGCCCTGCGTGGCGTTCTCGCAGCCGACGAGCCCGAACTCCTTCTGGATGATCAGCTGGATGGCGACCGCCCGACGCACGCTCTGCTCGGTCGGCGTCGTGATCGCCTCGTCGTAGGCGTTCGTGTGCAGCGACTGCGCGTTGTCGTAGGTCGCGAGCAGCGCCTGCAACGTCGTGCGCACGTCGTTGAACTCGATGTCCATCGCGTGCAGCGAACGGCCGCTGGTCTGGATGTGGTACTTCAGCATCTGCGAGCGGGCATCGGCGCCGTAGAGCCGCTTCATCGCGACGCTCCAGATGCGGCGCGCGACGCGGCCGATGACCGTGTACTCGGGGTCCATCCCGTTCGAGAAGAAGAACGACAGGTTCGGCGCGAACGCGTTCACGTCCATGCCGCGGGCCCGGTAGTACTCGACGTAGGTGAACCCGTTCGCGAGCGTGTAGGCGAGCTGGTGGATCGGGTTCGCCCCGGCCTCGGCGATGTGGTAGCCGCTGATCGACACCGAGTAGAAGTTGCGGACGCGCTGATCGATGAAGAACTGCTGCACGTCGCCCATCGCGCGAAGCGCGAATTCGGTCGAGAAGATGCAGGTGTTCTGCCCCTGGTCCTCCTTGAGGATGTCGGCCTGCACGGTGCCGCGGATGCTCTGGAGGGTCGAGGCGCGCAGCGTGGCGTACTCCGCGTCGCTGAGCAGGGCGCGCACCGAAGGCCAGGACGAGCCCCTCAGACGATCGGGCGCGAGCACCTGTGCCTCATCGATGTGGAGGCGCCCCGCCTCCCGCAGAAAGCGCCTGCATTGCTGGCGGATCGCCGTGTTGACGAAGAACGCGAGCACCGTCGGCGCGGGGCCGTTGATGGTCATCGACACGCTGGTCGAGGGGTCGCAGAGGTCGAAGCCGGCGTAGAGCTGCTCGGCCTCCTCGACGGTGAACACGCTCACGCCGCTCTCGCCGATCTTGCCGTAGATGTCGGGCCGCAGATCCGGGTCCTCCCCGTACAGCGTGATCGAGTCGAACGCGGTGCTGAGGCGCTTCGCAGCCTGGTCCGCGGCGAGGTAGTGGAACCTCCGGTTGGTCCGCTCCGACGGCCCCTCCCCGGCGAACATGCGCGTCGGATCCTCGCCCTGTCGCTTGAAGGGGAACGTGCCGGCCGTGTAAGGAAACTCGCCCGGGACGTTCTCGAGCAGCCGCCATCGAAGGCGGTCGCCCGCCCCGGCGAGCCGCGGCAGCGCGACCTTGGGGATCTGCAGCTCCGAGAGGCTCTCCCGGCGGTTCTCGACCCGCACGGTCTTTCCCCGGACCTCGTACGCGAAGTGAGAGCCCTCGTACTGCCCGGACCATGCCTGCCATCCCGCGAGCAGCGCCCGGCACCGTGCATCCATGCGGTCGAGCAAGACGTCGTGCTCGCGCGCGAGGTCGGCCCCGCGTCCTTCGACGGAACCGAGCGGCGTGAAGGGCGCAGGGCGCGAGGCGGGCGCCGCGCCCGCGAGCAGCGCGACCGCGCGGCCGAGCGCCTGCACGTCGTCGGCGAGCTCCGCTTGCTCTCGCACCCACGCCGCGTGGTCCCGCGACGCCGCCGCGATCTCCGACAGGTAACGCTCCCGGCCCGGGGGAAGCACGTGCTGCGACGGGTCCGTCGTGCGCTCGGCGCCCGCCCCACGGGCCGACTTCAGGGCCGTCCCGCAGCGCGCGTTCACGGCCGCGACGAGGTGCGCGTGCAGCGCATCGACACCGGCGTCGTGAAAATGCGCGGCGCTGGTGCCGAACACCGGCAACGCCTCGAGCTTCTGGTCGTAGAGCCCGCGCGCCCGCTGGATCTGCCGACGCACGTCCCGCAACGCGTCGGCCGAGCCCCGCCGCGTGTACTTGTTGATCGCCACCAGGTCGGCGTGGTCGAGCATCTCGATCTTCTCGAGCTGGGACGGAGCACCGTACTCGGCGGTCATCACGTAGAGGCTGACGTCGGCGATCTCCGTGATCTCCGAGTCCCCCTGGCCGATGCCCGCGGTCTCGACGAAGACGAGATCGAAGAGGCCCGACGCCCGCAGCAGCGCGAGCACGTCCTTGGCCTGCGCGCTCACCTCCGAGCCGGAGCCACGCGTCGCCATCGACCGCATGAAGACCCGCGGGCTCTTCAGCGTGTTCATGCGGATGCGGTCCCCGAGCAGGGCACCGCCCGTCTTTTTCTTCGTCGGATCGATGCACACGACCGCGATCTTCCGGTCGGCGTCGTCGTCGAGCAGCCGCCTCACGAGCTCGTCCGTGAGGCTGCTCTTGCCGGCCCCGCCCGTGCCCGTCAGCCCGACGATCGGGACGGCGCGGGGCTGGGGCGGGAGCGTCGCGGGATCGAGCAACCCGGCCTCGACCCGGGAGAGCTGCCGCGCGAACGGCATCCATCCCTCGCCCTCGAGCGGGGCGGTCACGGGGAAATCGCAGCCCTGCAGGACGAGGTTGATCATCCCCTGAAGGCCGAGATTGCGTCCGTCTTCCGGCGAGAAGACGCGATCGATCCCGCGACGATGCAGCTCCTCGATCTCGGCCGGGACGATGACGCCACCGCCGCCGCCGTAGATGCGGGTGTGCCGGGCGCCGAGGGCGTCGAGGCGCTCCCGGAGGTACGTGAAGTACTCCATGTGGCCGCCCTGGTAGCTGGTGAGGGCGACGCCCTGCGCGTCCTCCTGCACCGCCGCCATCGCGACCTCTTCCACGCTCCGGTTGTGGCCGAGGTGGATGACCTCCGCGCCGGAGGCCTGCAACAAGCGACGCATCACGTTGATCGCCGCGTCGTGGCCGTCGAAGAGCGCGGCGGCGGACACGATGCGGATGGCGTGGGCAGGACGGTAGGCGGCGGGCTCTTCCATGGCGGGCGGAGTGTTCCACGGAGCCTCGCCGAAGCGCCAGCGCGCTCGTCTCGCGCGAACGGGCGTCCGACCCCTCGACGGGGAGGGGCGAATCGGGCGATGGTCGGCCATGCGCACGCATCTGGCCGTGGGGTGTTGGTTCTTCGGATGGCTCGTCGCGTCGACCGGGTGCGGGTCCGACGCGGGTCCGACGCCCGATGTCGATGCGGGCGCAGGCGCGTTCGACGCCGCCGCAGGGTCGGATGCCTCCATGGAGCAAACGGATGGCGCCCTGCCGGTCGATGCCGACGTCGTCGACGACGCGTCCTCGGCACCGCTCGACGCCGGCGCCGAAGCAGGCCCCGCGGCCGACGCGGGCAGCCCTGCCGACGCGGCGACCGACGGGGGCCTTCCTCCGTCGATGCCGTGCACCGCGACCGGCTCGTGCGACCCCTTCGACCCGACGTCGTGCCCCGGCCAGGTCTGTCGCCCGGGCACCCTCGGCATCGCCTGCTACGACGTCGCCGCATCGCCGGGGGCCGAAGGGGCGCCATGCGCCGCGCCCGATCAGTGCATGCCCGGGACGCTCTGCCTGTCGTTCGGAGGCGCGGGCTTCACGTGTCAACGCATGTGCGCGCGGGGCTCGGTCGGAGACTGCGGCGCCGCGCGCGCGTGCACCGGCACGGTGGGCGACGCCTGCGTGCAGGTCTGTCGGCCCTTGCCCGCCCGCTGTGACGTGTACGCGCAAGACTGCGCCGCGGCCACGGACGGCTGCACCCTCGTCACGCACCCCGAGACCGGCGAGGCGTACACCGGATGCCGTCCCGCCGGCACGCGCGCGCTCGGGGAGACCTGCGGCGGGGCCGACGGGACCTGCACGCGCGGCGCGCTTTGCATCCGCTCGGCCGGCGTCGCGAGCTGCCGTCAGGCCTGCGACGCCACCGCGGCCGCACCGGGGTGCCCGATGGGCGAGGCGTGCACCGGCGTCGCGCGCACGTGGAGCGTCGGCTATTGCGTCCCGATGTGATCGGCAGGCGTCGCGGGATCGTCACTCCGGCGCCTCAGTGTCGCGGCCTTCGTGTAGGCTCCGGCCGATGAGTCGAGCGTCCTGGTCTGCCCGGGTGAGCGCATTCACCCTCACCCTCGCGTCGCTCCTGACGGCGGCCGGCCCGGCCCGCGCCACCCGCAGGATCTGTTCGGGTTCGGAACCCGCTCCCCCGGGCTCGCGATGACCGGGGTGTCGTTCAGCGACGACTACGAATCGGCGTTCGTGAACCCCGCGGGCGCCGCCCGCGCGCGTCGACGCGGCATCCACCTCGGTCTGCAGGCGGCCGCGTTCGACCTGCAGCTCGACGGGGCACGGTTTCCGATGGACTCCGCCCGCGGGATGACGATCGGCGCCACGCTCCCGCTGCCTTTCGGCGACGTGCTGAAGGATCGAATCGGCGTCGCGATCGGCGTGTACACCCCGCAGCAGGTGCTGCTCCGGGGGCAAATCTACTACCCGGAGGTCGTGCAGTGGCCCGTGCTGTCGCGGGCGCAGTCGCTCGCGGTGCAGGTGGGCCTCGGCGTCGATCTGCACGACACGGCGCTCGACGGAGTGCGGGTCGGCGCGGGCATCTCCGCGCTCGCGAACGTCCTCGGCGATCTCGACGTGCGGCTCGACGAGACGAACCGCTTCGTGTCGACCGTCGAGACGCAGCTGCTCGCGAGCTTCTCCCCGATCGCCGGCGTGATGTACCAGCGCGGCGCATGGGACGCGGGCCTCGTCTATCGGCACGAGACGCGCTCGGAGATGAACCTGATCATCCGCACCGCCGACCTGCCCGTGTCACTGCCGGTCCTGACGGTCGGCGGGCTCGTGCAGTACGACGCGCCCCAGCTCGCGGGCGAGCTCTCGTTCCGCCCCGCGCCCGACGTCCGGCTGATCGGGAACCTCACCGCGCGGTTCTGGAGCGCCTACCCCGGCCCCACCCGCCCGACGAGCGCGTCCTCGCTGCTGGCGCCGGCGCCCGGCTTCGCCGACACCGTCTCGCCGCGGATCGCGGTGGAAGGGACGCTGCGCGGACCGCGGGTCTCGCTCGCGCTGCGGGCCGGATACGCGTTCGAACCGACGGCGAGCCCCCCCGCCCGCATCGCGCAGCGCCGCATGGGCGACGGCTCGCTGGCGACGGCCATGGGCGAGTCGCTCCAGGTGCCGCTCCGCTATCTGGACAACGATCGTCATGTGCTCACGGCGGGCCTCGGGTTCGCGTACGACATCGCGCCCTCGCAACGGCTGCGCATCGACGCGTTCGGCCAGATGCACGCGCTCCTCGATCGAACCCACGAGATCTCCGCCAGCGGCGACCCGCTGGACGAGGACCGTGCGATGCAGACCGGCGGCTTGATCATGGTGGGTGGATGGACCTTCGCGCTCGAGTACTGAGTTCGTCCCGCGCGGCGGTCTCCGCATGCGCCAAGACCCGCCTGGCCGCGGGCCTCGCCCCGGTGTTCTTCGCCGCGGTGTTCTTCGCCGCGGTGCTCCTCGTGGCGTTCCCCGGCCGCGGGCACGCGCAGCCGATGGACACCTACGGCCTCGGCTCGCGCGCCATCGCGATGGGCGGCGCCGTGACGGCCGATGTCGAGGATTACAGCGCGAACTACTACAACCCGGCCGGGCTCGCGCGCGGGGCTGCCACCCGGATCTCGGTCGGATGGTTCGGCGCCCAGCCTCGTCTGCAGCTGAACGGACTCGACAGCGGCGTCGATCCCGTCGACGGACTCACCACCGGACTCGTCGTGCCGGGCACCATCGACGGCTTCCGGTTCGCGTTCGGGATCGCGGTGCACCTGCCGGACGCACGGATCTCGCGGACCCGCTCGCTGCCCCGCTCTCGACCGCGGTGGGAGCTCTTCGACAACCGACCGCAGCGCACGTTCCTCGCGAGCCACATCGCCATCCGCCCCTTCGAATGGCTGACGGTCGGCGGGGGCATCGCGTTCCTCTCGCTCTCCGCGAACAAGCTGTCGATCCGCGGCGACATCGACGCCCTCGTGCCGGACCGTGGGACGCGGCTCGAGCACGACCTGAACGCCGATCTGACGACGATCCGCTACCCGCAGGCGGGCATCCAGGTGGACCCGATGCCCGGGCTCTCATTCGGGCTCGTGTACCGCGGCCAGTTCGCCCTCGACAGCACCTTGCAGGCGCAGGTCGGACGTCCCGGCGTCGACAGCGACACGCGCTTGCACGTGGGCGACATCACGATTCCCGCGTATTTCGATCTGCTCAGCCAGTCGGTCAACGCGTTCGTGCCGCAGCAGCTCTCGCTCGGCGGACGCTGGTCACCGACGCCGCAGTTCCGGGTCAACGCCGAGGTGACGTGGGTCAACTGGTCGGCGTACGTCAGCCCGATCGGGCGTTCCTCGATCATCCTCGACATCGCCGTGCCGCCGGAGCTCGCCGACACCATCCGTGTGCCCGGAACGATCGTCGGGTCCGAGCCGATCGCGGCGAACTTCCAGGACCGTTTCGTCCCGCGGGTCGGTGTCGAGGGGCTCGCTTCGAGCGCCTCCAACTACGAGCTGCTGGTCCGCGGCGGCGCGTTCTACGAGCACTCCCCCGTGCCCGATCAGACGGGGCTCTCGAACCTCGTCGACACCGACCGCCTCGCCCTCTCCGCGGGCGCCGGACTGCGCCTGACCGAGCTGCGGCCCGTGCTCGACGGATGGCTCTCGTTCGACCTGCACCTGCAATGGGCGCTGCTGCCGGAGCGGATCGCCCGGAAGTCGAGCCCGGTCGACCCGGTGGGGGACTGGCGCGCGAGCGGTCACATCTTCGGCGGCGGGCTCACGATGGAGGTGGGGTTCCGATGACGAAGTCCCGACGCACGATGCTGCGGCTCGCGATGGCGTTCGCGCTCGCCGGGTGCAGCACCCTCGGCACCGGACCGGGACAGCCCGAAGGTCTCCCCCACGGAGGGACCGGTCCGTTTCGCCTGCTGACCGCGGACGAGGTCGACGTCCCCGGCGTCCCCGCCGGGCAGACGCTCTTCGATCGCAGCCACGCCGTCGAAGGGGGCATGGTCGCCTCGGGCCACTTGTTCTACACGGGCGCGCTCGTGCCGCCGCCCAGCCGTGACGCCGGCATGCTCGACCCCGACGCCGGCCCCCCGGGCGACGCCGGCATGCTCGACCCCGACGCCGGCTTTTCAGGCGACGCCGGCGTCCTCGCCCTCGACGCCGGCACCTCGCCGGACGCCCCGCGCCTTCCCGTGCCCGCGTGGAGCGCCTTCGCCGCGCGCGGCATCCTTCGCAGCCCTCCGCGTGCGAACGGACAGCGCGGATTCGACGAGGGGACGCCAGCGCTGACGGCCACGGCCGAATGGGAGGGCGGACACGTCGAAGATCCGTGGACGGTGGTCGACGACGACGGCCACGCGCGCCTCTACTACGCGGCCGCGGGCGGCATCGGTCTCGCCGAGGCCCCGACGGTCGGCGGGACGTTCGTCTCGGCCGGCGCACCCGTCATCGAAGGGGAAGGCGTGAGGCGCCCGAGCGTCGTGAGGGGGCTCGACGACGCGGGATTCCTCATGTTGTTCGAGCGCGGGGGCCGCATCGAGCGCGCCCACTCGAGCGACGGTCGCACCTGGACGCAGGACGGCCCCGTCACGCTCCCGGCGCTCGCTGCGCGGGACGAGCGAGACGACACGGAGGTCTCGGTCGGCAGCCCCGGTGTCGTCCGCGCGCGAACGTCGGCGGGACGAACGGTCCTGCGGATGTACTACGAGTCCCGGCGCGGCGACGGCCAGGTGCTGATCGCGATGGCGGGCAGCTTCGATGGCGTGAGCTTCGAGACGCTCGAGGTTCCGGTGGTCGAGTCGCGGTCGCTGCGGATGCCCGCGCCGCTCTCGCAGGACGAGCGGATCACGCTGCTCTACATGAGCACTGCGCGTGGCGGAACGCCCGAGCGTGGCGCCCTCGTCGTCGGCGTCGCGCCGGGCCGAATCACCCTGCCCTGACCCACGGCGGCCCGCGTCGCGACGACGACACGTTCCGCCTGCGTGGAGAGCGACGCAGGCTTCGCCCCCCTCGCCGAGGATGACCTCCGAGAAAGGCATCCTCGGCGAAGCGGCGGCGGCCGAGCGCCGCCTCAGAGGTTCAAGGCCCCTTCAGAGGTCCAACGCCCCTTCAGAGGTCCAACGCATAGCCGGCCGCGAGGCCGACGTAGGCGCGCGTCGGCGCATCGCTGCCGGCCACGCACGAGCCGCCGGCGACCGTGCACGCGCCCGGGGCCGACAGCGCGTGCTCCGCCCCGAACATGAACCGGAAGTACACGCCCGAATCGAGGCGCATCTCGAGCGACACCGACGTGTCGAGGAACGCGGTGAAGTCCCACGTCCGGTGCTCGTGCGCGCTCGCCGGAACGTCCCCGGAGAAATGCCCGTTGCCGAGCGTCGCGGCGTCCGTGTCCCAGCTCAGCGGCCCACCCGCGAGGCCCACCCGAAACCCCAGCGCCCCGCTCGCGTGCGGCAGCACCAAGCGCGCCCCGCCCGCGAGGCGGCCTCCGTCGCGGCTGTACCCGCCCCCGAGGTCGAACGCGAGGTTGCGCATCGGCGAGACGACCATCGCTCCACCCACGAGCCCGTAGGGCGTGTCGATGCCGCCGATGATCTCGACCGCGAGCAGCCGCGCCCAGACGTCCTCCGGCGTCTCGGCCGGTGCCGTCGAGACTTCCGGCTCGGGCTCATCGGCCGCGGCCATCGAGGGAGCGAGGCCCGAGAGCGAGCCGAGGAGGAGTGGGAGCGCGACGCGAGAGGGCTTCATGGGCTGTCTGTTCCGGTCCTGCCCGGTTGGAGGCAGAGCGACCGTGATAAGCAAGGTCAGCGCGGAAGGCAAGCGCCACGCGCGCGGAAGGCATCCCCGGGGCGCACGCCGCGCCTGGACCGCACGGGGGCCGTGACCTACGACTCCCGGCGTGGGCGCCCGCTCCCTGCCGCTCGTCGCGCACGCGGACGCCCCCCCGGCGCCGGAACTCCCGCCCCGTCCCGAGGGCTGGGGCGAGGGTCCTCCCGTCACGCTGCGGGACGGCCATGGCCGCGCGCTCACGTACCTTCGCGCGTCGATCCTCGACCGGTGCACGATGGCGTGCGTGTACTGCATGCCCCCGGGCGGAGAGGACGACCTCGCCCCGCGGCCCGACATGCTCTCGTTCGCCGAGCTGACCACCCTCGTCCGCGCGCTGGGCCGGGGCGGCATCCGCCGGGTCCGGCTGACCGGAGGCGAGCCCCTCGCGCGGCGGGACGTCGTCGGCCTGGTCGCCATGCTCGCCGCGTGCCCCGGGCCGCTCGAGCTCGCGATGACGACCAACGGCGCCCGCCTCGCGCCGCTGGCGCGGCCGTTGCGCGATGCGGGCCTCACGTCGGTGAACGTCTCGCTCGACAGCCTCGACCCCGGGCGGTTCGCGCGGATCACGCGGGGTGGCGCGCTCGACGAGGTCGTTCGGGGTCTGCATGCCGCGCTCGACGTCGGCCTCGACGTGAAGCTCAACACCGTGGTGCTCGGAGGGCAGAACGTCGACGAGCTCGGCGCGATCACCGACTTCGCCTGGTCGCTCGGGATCGTTCCCCGTTTCATCGAGTTGATGCCGGTCGGCGAGGCGGCATCGCTGCCCGCAGCGACGTTCGTTCCCGCGGCACGGATGATCGAGGCGCTCGAAGGGCGGGTGACCGATGGGTGGGCCCCGTCCGACGGGATCCGCGGCCCGGCGCGGTACCTCGAGGCCTCCGACGGTTCGGGCCGCAAGGTGGGACTCATCACCGCGGTGTCCGGCACCTTCTGCGAGGGCTGCAACCGGCTACGGCTCACGAGCCGAGGGGCCCTCCGCGGCTGCCTGGCTTCGCGGCGCGCGCTGTCCCTCCGCGATCTCGTGCGGGCGGGCGCGGGCGAGGCCGACCTGCTCTGGGCCGCGGCCGTCGCGGTCGGACACAAAGAGGTCGGGCATCGATTCCTCGACGAAGGCCACCTCGAGCACGCCCGCGTCGGCATGAGCCTCATCGGCGGCTGAGCCCCGCGGCACACGCGTCGGCCGGCGTCGTCGTGCAGGCGAGGACCTTACGACGGCGCGGCTCAAGCGGGGGCCGCGCTTGAGAAGGCGGTGCCGCGTCCGAGCCTGCGGCCGACTCCTGACGCCGTGACGCGTGCCTAGATGAGGACCGGAGGCAGCGCGCACGATGCGCACCGTCTCCGGTCCCATCCACCAACGACAGAGGACGTCATGCCGGATCTGAAGGACACCGCCAACACGGGGATGCAGAACCTGAAGAAGGGCGCGACGGAGAGCGCTCAGAAGGTCGGTGACGCGCTCCAGAAGGGGAAGGAGGCGATCCAGGGCGCGGCGCACGATGCGAAGGACACCGCCCACGCGGGGATGCAGAACCTGAAGAAGGGCGCGACGGAGAGCGCTCAGAAGGCCGGTGACGCGCTCCAGAGGGGCAAGGAGGCGATCCAGGGCGCGGCGCACGATGCGAAGGACCTCGGGCGGTCGGCCTCCGACCAGGTCAAGAGCGCCGCGTCGACCATGTCGGACAAGGCCAAGCACGCGGTTCACGACGTGGGCGACGTCGCCACGCACGCCGCGCACGACGTGGGCGACGCGACCAAGCACGCGGCGCATGACGTGGGCGACGCGGCCAAGAGCGCCGCTCACAAGGCAGGCCTCGCGGCCGAGCGCACCAAGCGCTCCTGAACCGAGGTCAGGAAGGACGAGAGATGCTTCTCATCATTCTCATCGTGCTCCTCGTCGCCGCCCTCGGAGGCGGTGGCTGGGGCCACTCGCGCTACGGCTACGCGGGCTGGTCGCCGGCGGGGATCATCCTGCTCATCCTCGTGGTCCTCTACTTCACGGGGAACCTCGGCTTCCGCTGAGGCTCGAGGCCATCGGGCGGGTTCGACGAACTGCGCAGTCGCGCTGCGACAGCGGTGACCCACGATGGAGAGCACGAACCCGCGGGTGGCCTCAGGCTTCAGCTTCCACTGAGGCCTGAGGCCATCCGAGCGGGTTCGACGAACTGCGCAGTCGCACGGCGACAGGGATGACCCACGATGAGCGGCACGGACCGGCCGACAGCGACATTCCCTCCGGCCGACCACGCCCCCGGTCGGAAGGCCAAGCGGCACCCGATGTGGTCACGCGTGCTCGTCGTGGCCCTCGTCTGTCTGCTGGCGCTCGCGTGCGTTTGGCTCTGGCTCTC
>CAIKNO010000616.1 GCA_903828805.1 uncultured Sandaracinus sp.
GGCCAGGAGCGCGGCCAGGGCGTCGAGCGTCGGCCCCACCTGACCGTGTTCACCACCTACCTCGGGCAGCGCATCCCGCTCGCGCGCTACGGCACGACGATCGGCGGCTGGCGCAGCGAGGTCATCGACGGGCGCACCTGGTGGAAATACAAGAACTCGCCCCCCGGGCCCGTCATCTGGCACCAGATCGTGGCCTCGCCGGTGTGGCTGCCGCCGGAGTCCACGCCGCCGCGCGACCTCCTCGACCGCACCGGTCAGCCCGGCGGTCGCGCCTACGTCGTGGACTACCACGAGGTCGGCCCGAGCTACGCGTCGGCCTACGGCCTCGTCGCCGCGTACCACATGATGTACACGGAGCGTGACGACGGCTCCGTCCGACACGATCACGACGAGGGGATCCGCACCCACGGCTCGGTCGACTACATGTCGATCATGCGGAGGCATTCCCACGGCTGCCACCGCCTCCACAACCACATGGCCGTGCGGCTCATGAGCTTCGTGCTCGCGCACCGGCATCACGTCCGGGTCGGCCAGCAGCAGCTCGCCTTCCGACGGAACCTCGAGATGGACGAGCACATCTACCCGATGGAGATCAACCAGGGCGGGTACGTGTTCCAGCTCGAGAACCCGATCCGGGTCGAGGTGCTCGAGGGGCGCATCCTCGGAGAGCGGAGCACGCCGATCGAGGAGCCGCTGCCCCGCTGGGACCCGGCGATGGGCGCGTACATGCTGCCGGACGGCGGGGCCGTGTCGATCTCGCGCACGGGACACATGGAGCCCGTGCCGGTGCCGACGCCCGACGGGGGACTCGATGGCGGCCTCGACGGTGGCGTCGACGCCGGCCGCATGCCTTGATGGCCTTCTGAAGGCGGAGCCTCCCGCACCCGCAGGAGGCCTGCCTGTCTCACCAGGAGACGCGGATGGTGCCGTCGACGAGGGTCGGGAACGAACAGGTGATCGACACCGGCTGGCGGTAGTGCTCGCACACCCCCTCGACGATGCCGACCTGGTAGGACTCGAGACAGCCCGGGAACCCCTCGAACACGATGTCGCCGACGGTCGGACCCTGGCGCACGAAGCGGATCGAGCCGGCGTTCGAGATGATCCGGTACGCGCTCGGCGCGCGCGAGAGCGCATCCGCGAGCGTCGGCGAGACGAGGTCGAACATCAGCCGACCGGCGCGTGATTGCAGGAACGCCTGCAGCGCCGTCCGACCGAAGGCCCGCACCGCGGCGCCCTGGGGAAGATCGGGGAAGAGCGTCTCCGCGCAGGCGACCTTCACCCTCAACCAGTCGGCGCACGAGTAGTTGAGGAAGGGCATGTAGCGCCGGCGCGGGATCCCCGCGCGGGCCTCGATGTCCACGTGCGGCGCCGAGGCCCGGGCGAGCGCCATCGCATCGAGGAAGAAGATGCCCTTGACCCACGCGTGCGGGTGCAACGCGGCGACATGCGCCTCGAGCTCGACGGGTGGGCTCTCCCTCGGCGGCGCGAAGGGCGGGGCGAAGGGCCCGGCGACGGCGGCCGACGACGCGCTCATCGCGGCACCGTGCGTCCGGCACGGGCGGCGAGGGCCTCGAAGGCCTCGCGGGCGATCATGAGCCCACGGTCCTCGAAGTTCCTTGGATTCGACCAGAAGTCCATCAGCTCTCCCCGCCCCTGCGCCCCGTAGCAGAGCGCCTTGATCATCATCTGGAGCTTGTCCGCGGCCTTGACGATCCGCGCCTCCAGCGACTCTCCCGCCTCGAGCGCATGCCAGTCCGCGCGTGGCGCCTCGGGAAGCAGGCGCTCCACGAGGTCCGCCTCCAAGACGCGCAGCGCCTCGCGCAGCGCCGGCGTCTTGTTCGGCATCGGCACGTCGCCCGTCCGCGCCTCGGGCGCGTCGTGCACGACGGCCATCCGCATGGCCCGCTCCCCATCGACGACCATGCCCTCGGCCCGCAGCGCGTCGACGAGCAGCATCGTCACCAGCACGACCCCGAACGAGTGCTCGGCGACGGACTCGCACGGACGCACCCCGCGCAGCAGCCAGCCCGTGCGGGGAAGATCCGCCAAGGGGTCGAGCCCCACCACCGTCTCGACCAGGCGCTCCCCGCGTTCCGTCATCGAAAACCAAGCACACTAACTCGATGATTCATCGCCGGGTGGAAGAAACGCCACCCACGAGATCCCGCCACCCACGAGATCCCGCCACCCACGAGATCCCGTCCCCAACGGGTCCCGGCCCCTCACCGCCGACGCTCTCGCCAGCGTGACCATCGACGCGGCCATTCGTCGCTGCCCGCGTGGTTCCGGTGGAGCTGTCGCAGGAACGCCCCGGCAGCCTCGACCATCCAGGGTTCGGGCGCGCCTTCACCCTCTTCGAGCGGGGACCACGCGGCGTCCGCGAACGCCGTCGGCGCGCTGGTCTCGACCGCCCCTTCGAGTCTCACCCTGCAGCCGAACGACCCCGATGGCGCATGGAGCGCGACGTCGTACTCGACCGACGTCGCCTCGGCCGCCACCCGGTCGAACACGATTCTCACGCCATGCTCGGGGCGAAGCTCGCTCATGGCGAGGTGATGGCACGAAAGCGGTGCGTCGGGCACCGCACCGTGCGGACGCCGCGCTGGACGGCCCCTCCTTCGTCTCGCAGCCTCCGGGCGTGAACCGCACGACCGAGGCCCTCGAGCGCTGGATCGACCGGCTCTGGATCGACGCGCGCGGGGCCGGACTGCGAGATGAGGACCGCAAGAAGGCCCGTGAGCTCGGAGGCGTGCTCGACGAGGTGGGCCGCGCGGTCGATCGCATCTCGCGGCGTCGGGACCCCCTCGTGCTCGTCGATGCCGCGGCCGGCAAAGGCTACGTCGGGCTGCTCGCGCCGGGGCTCGTGTTCGAACCCCGCGGCCGCCGGGTCGAGGTCCACGCGATCGAGCGCGACCCCGCGCGGGTGCAGGCGCTCCTCGCAGCGGCGGCCCGCGGTGGTGTCGCGGTGAGCGCGGCCGCAGGCGACGTGGGCGACCCGGGCCTGTGGCCGGCGCAGGTGGACATCGTCGTCGCGCTCCACGCGTGCGGGGACGCGAGCGATCGGGTCATCGAGATCGCCACCGCCCGTCGGGCCCGGTGGGTCCTCGTCGCCCCCTGCTGTGTGGCTGGCGCCCTCCCCGCCGCCCGGAGGGCCGTGTCGCGTGCCGACGCGCTCGGTCTCCCTCGCTCCGGCGCGCTGCGTCGGGGCTTCGTCGAATCGATGGTCATGGCGGAGCGGACCCTCGCCCTCGAGGCCGCGGGATGGCGAACCGAGGTCACCTCGTTCGCACCGCCCAGCGTCACGCCGCATGGCCTCTTGCTGCGCGCCGAGCGGGTCGGCGAGCCGCGGAGGATGGACGAAGCACGCCTCCGGCTCGAGAGACTCCGGGCCCCGACCGAGCCCGGGGTGTCAGCGTGACGCCCCCCCCCGGATTGCCGGGGGGGGCGCACCGTGTCAGAAGGCCGCGCAATTCATGACCAACTCCCTCTCGCATCTCCGCAACGTGTGCATCATCGCGCACGTCGACCACGGCAAGACCACCCTGGTCGACGCCATGCTCCGGCAGACCGGCGTCTTCCGCACCGGACAGGAGGTGCAGGACCGCGTGCTCGACTCGAACGATCTCGAGCGTGAGCGCGGCATCACCATCCTCGCCAAGCAGTGCTCGGTGCGCTGGTCGCACCCCGACCACGGCGACATCAAGATCCAGATCGTCGACACCCCCGGGCACGCCGACTTCGGCGGCGAGGTCGAGCGGACGCTGAGCATGGCGGACGGCGCCATCCTGCTCGTCGATGCAGCCGAGGGGCCGCTCCCGCAGACGCGCTTCGTGCTCGGCAAGGCGATCGGCCTCGGCATGACGATCATCGTCGTCATCAACAAGATCGACCGGCCCGACGCCCGCCCGGACGAAGTCCTCAACGAGGTCTTCGACCTCTTCGTCGACCTCGAAGCGTCCGACGAGCAGACCGACTTCCCGGTGCTCTACGCGATCGGCAAGCAGGGCATCGCCAAGCGCGGCCTCAACGACGAGGGCAAAGATCTCCTGCCGCTCTTCGAGACCATCGCGAGCCGCGTCCGCCCGCCCCGGGGAGAGCAGAACGCGCCGCTGCGGATGCTCGTGCACGACACGCACCACGACGACTACGTCGGACGCCTCGCCATCGGCCGCGTCGTCGACGGCACCGTCGGCGACAACGAGCCGGTGCTGCGCCTCACCGAGAACGACGTGCAGGTCCGCAACAAGGTCACGAAGGTCTATCACTTCGAAGGCATGGTCCGGACGGCCGCGGGCCGCGTGAACGCCGGCGAGATCGTCGCGCTCGCGGGCATCGACGACGTGCAGATCGGCGACACCATCACCGACACGGTCCAGCCCGCGGCGGCCTTCCCGCGGATCCGCGTCGAGGAGCCGACCCTGAAGGTGTCGATCCTCGTGAACTCCTCGCCCCTCGCCGGCAAGAGCGGCAAGTGGGTCACGTCGCGGCACCTCCGCGAGCGCCTCGAGAAGGAGGCGAAGAAGAACCTCGCCATGCGCTTCGAGCCGACCGACTCGCCGGACGTCTTCACCGTGCTCGGGCGCGGCGAGCTGATGATCGCCGTGCTGCTCGAGACGATGCGCCGCGAGGGCTACGAGATGGCCGTGGGCATGCCCGAGGTCGTCGTGAAGGAAGAGGGCGGCAAGAAGCTCGAGCCGGTCGAGCGGGTCGTCATCGACGTGCCCGACAACTACGTCGGCGTGGTCACCACGAACCTCGGCCAGCGCCGCGGCCAGATGATGAAGATGACGAACCTCGGCTTCGGCCGGGCCCGCGTCGAGTTCGTCGTCCCCGCCCGTGGGCTGATCGGGTTCCGCTCGCAGTTCTTGACCGAGACCCGCGGCACCGGCCTGGTGAACACCCTCTTCGACGGCTGGCAGGAGTGGTCGGGGCCGATGCTGCGCCGGCCCTGCGGCGCGATGGTCAGCGACCGCATGGGCGTCACCACGGAGTACGCCCTCGACCATCTGCAGCCGCGCGGCGTGCTCTTCGTGGGCCCCGGCGACGAGGTCTACGAGGGGATGATCGTCGGCGAGCACAACCGCGAGAACGACCTCGACGTGAACGTCGTCCGCGAGAAGAAGCTCAGCAACGTGCGGAGCAAGAACAAGGACGAGAACGTCCTGCTGTCGCCGCCCCGCGTCGTCTCGCTCGAGTACGGCCTGGAGTTTATCGACCGCGACGAGCTCATGGAGGTCACGCCGGCGGCCATCCGTGTCCGCAAGAAGGTCCTCGACTGCAACCGCCGTCCGCGGCGCGACGCCTGAGTCGCCGGGCCTGAGCCCCGGGGGACGGCGCCGTCCCCGGGGGGACCGATGCGGGGTGGGTGGAGGCCTCGGGCCTTCCCCACCCCGTCTCGCGTTTCACCGATCCACTGCGCTTCGAAGTTGCAAGCGCGCGGGCCTCGTGCGAACGATTCGCCCCTCGACTCAGCAAAGGGATTCCCATGAAGCACACCATCGACACCGGCCTCGACCGGGAGCTCTCCCGCACGGCGATCGACCGGGCCATGGGCGCCTACAAGGAGCGCTTCTCGGCCTACCAGCCCCGCTTCGAGTGGACCTCGGCGGACCAGGGCGAGTTCGGCTTCGAAGCCAAGGGCGTGAAGCTCCAGGGGACCATCGCCATCCACGACCGCAAGATCGATGTGGACATGCACGTCCCGCTGCTCTTCCGCGTGTTCCAGGGCAAGGCCATGGACGTGATCGAGGAGCAGGTGAACCTGTGGGTGGGGAAGGTCAAGCGCGGCGAGCTGTGAACCCCGTGCCTTGATCGGGCGACCCCGGCCCCGGGGTCGCGCCCTCCCCTCCGCGCGTGGCCGCGCGGTCTCATCGCCCAGGACGGAGTTCGGCTCCACGTCGAGCCCGCCGGTCAGGTAGACTCCGCTCCGCGTGAGGTACTGCGGCCACTGCCACCGGGTGTGGAAAGAGGGCGACGGATTCTGTCGCGCCGACGGCACCCCCCTCGTGCGCGCCGGTGGTCCCGAAGATCCGCTGTCCGGATTCGACCTCATGGGCCGCTACCGGCTCGTGGAGCTGCTCGGCGCCGGCGGCATGGGGTTCGTGTACCTCGCCACGCAGACCGGCCTCGGCCGCGAGGTCGCGATCAAGATGCTCTACGCCGAGCGCACGCGGGACGCCGCGAGCCTCAAGCGCTTCCGGCGCGAGGCCAGGGCGCTGGCGAGCCTCGATCATCCGGGCTGCGTGCGGGTCATCGACTACGGCGAGACCTCCCACGGCATGCCCTACCTCGCGATGGAGCGCGTCCACGGGCGCCCCCTCGACGAGGTCATCGATCCCGAGCGTGGCATCGCCGCTCACCTGGCCATTCACGTCGCCGCGGACATCTGCGACGCGATCGGCGCGGCGCACCAGCGGGGGATCGTCCATCGGGACCTCAAGCCGAGCAACGTGCTGCTCGAGAAGCGCCCCGAAGGGCTCCGGATCCACCTCGTGGACTTCGGCCTCGCGATGGTGGACGCCGAGCTGTCGAGCGAGGACAGCGCCGATCATCGGCTCACCCGTGCCGGTCTCGTCGCGGGCACGCCCGAGTACATGTCGCCCGAGCAGGTGCAGGGGCTTCCTGCAGAACCTCGCAGCGACCTCTACGCGCTCGGCATCGTCCTGTTCGAGATGCTCACCGGCACGGTGCCCTTCGTCGGCGACACCCCCGGCGAGGTGCTCTCCAAGCACCTTCAGGCCGTCGCCCCCCGCATCGAACTCGGCGCGATCGCCCCCGACGCCCACGACGTCCTCGCCGCGCTGATCGGCTCGTTGCTGGCCAAGGAGCCGTCCGAGCGCCCCGCCAGCGCGGCGGTGGTCGCCACCCGGCTCCGCGCGATCGCGCTGATGCTGCCGAAGCCGAGCGACCCCTCGACGCTGGTCGATCTGCCGGCGCAGCGGCCGAGCGAAGCCCGCACGCATCAGGTGCTCGCCCCGGACGACGCCACGATCGAGCAGGCGCCCTCGTTCACGGTCGAGACGAGCCCGCCCTCGATGCGGTGGGAGTCGTTCGAGACGACGGCGGTCGTGGAGAGGCGCCTCCCCGCCCCCGGCCGGCCCAAGGACGGGGGCCCCTCCCGCCCGATCCGGGTCGCGCTGATCCTCGTGACGGCCCTCGCGCTCGTTGCCTCCGCCGCACTGTTCACGGTGACCTACCGTGGCCTCCGCGCCCCGTCCATGCAGGCCACGCCGCTGGCGATGCCGCCGCCCGCGCCGCCCGTCGCCGCACCGCCCGACCCAGCCCTCGACCTGAGCGCGACCGCCGCCGCCACCGCGCAGCCGCGGCCCGCCGGCAGCGACCTGATGCCGGGAGGAGACTCGCAGGCCAGCTACGAGGCCGCCCTCCGCGCCTTGCAGGAAGGGCTGCGCGCGCGCGGTCTGCGCACCCGCGACCTGCGGGTCGAACCGTCCCTCCGTGCCCTGTGGACGGCCCAGGAGAGCGCTGGCCGCGCGCGCAATTTCGACCGGGCGCGTCAGGCGCTGGCCGAGTTCGCGGAGGCCACGGCCTCGCTCGAGGCGCGGCCCCTGATGCAGCGCCGCCTGGACATGCTCGAGGCGCGCGCGACCCGGCCGCTGGACGTCGCGGCCGCCCGCGCCCTCCGGCAGACGCTCGTCGGAGCGTCGGGAAGCCCCGCCGGCGTGCGGGCCTTCATGCAGCGGCTCGACGAGCTCGAGCAGAGGCTCTCGCCATGATGCGCCCCCCCGTTCCGACACCGCCGGTTCCGCGGGGCCCGCGCGCGTCGCGCTCCCCCGCGCGGGCCTCGGTGCTGCTCGTCACCCTGGGCGTGCTCGCGCTCGAACTCACCCACGGCCCGCCCCTCGCCCGGGCCCAGGCACCGGCGGCGTCCGCACAGCCCCGTGCGCTCGTCGTGATCGCGGCCCCGCCCGAAGGCGACGTGTTCCTGCCCGCGTGGCTCTACGAGGTCGCCGCCGCGACGCTCCGGCCGGCGGGGTGGGACGTCCCCCCACGGAACGCCGCGGCCTCCCTGCTCGACGTCGACGCGACCGCCTGCGCCGAGGACGACGCGTGTCTGCTGGGCCTCGCGCATCGGGCCCGCGCCTCGGTGCTCGTGCTGGTCCGGGTGGAGCGCGACGCGGAAGGGGTCGCGCAGGTCACGGTCGAGGGCGCGCGGGCCGGCATCTTCGGGGTCGTCCGCGAGACGAGGCGAGACGCCACGGGGGACGAAGCGCGCGTCGTCGCGGCGGTCCAGACGATGGTCGAGACCCTCGCCGCCGTGCCCGGCGGATGCCTCGTGACGGTGGACGCGGAGGCCGCGCCCGACGTCGCCGTGACGATCGATGGAAGGCTCCTCGGCACGCCGATGGGGTTCGTGCCGCCGGGGGAGCACGCGCTCGCGGTGCGCGTCACGGGACGCGCCCCTCACTCGGGCACGCTGCGCTGCGAACCCGGCCAGACGCTCGTCGTCCGCGTGCGCTGACGCGGCGTGGTCTCCGAGCAGACCCGCTCAGCGCGGCCCCGCGCGGCGCCGACGGCCGCCCGAGGTCACGAAGATCGTGTACGTGTACGCGTGCCCGTCCATGAACTCCGTGGACTCGCCGACGAGGGGCACGATCCCACGGGCGTCGACCTGCGCGGCCACTTCGTAGCTGCCCTCGCAGACCTCGGCCTCGTGTTCTCCCGACGGGGGAAGGACCACCTCCCGGGCGCAGGGCCCGGACACCCACACGACGATGCCGTACCGCGTGTCGTTCACGAAGCGCACGCGCGGCCACGCGTCCGGCTCGAGCCCGGAGCCCTGCACCGCGCCGGGCAACGCGGCGTGCGCGCCCGAGCGCCGGGCGCGAACCCGGAGCGCGACCAGCTCCGCCTCGGTCGCTCCGAGCGGGTCGACCTGCGGGGGAATCACCTCGACCCGCACGTCGAGGGGCTGCAACTCCGCCCGGACGGGCACCCCGCCACACCCCGAGAGGACCGCCGTGAGCAGGAGCCAGCGCGACATCGACCGGGGGAGCCTACTACGCCGGAGGAGCGCGGTGTCGACTCGAAGCGCCGCGAGGGACCGTTCGTGTCATCCTGCCGGTCCCCCAGGACCAGCGCAGCAGGAGCGGCAGATGAAGACCGTGTTCAGGCAGGACATCCTCGACGGAAAGGTGGCGTTCATCACGGGCGGAGGTTCGGGGATCTGCCGTGGCATCGCCCACGCGATGATGGCCCACGGCGCACGCGTCGCGATCGTCGGACGCAAGGAGGACCGCCTCCGGACCGCCGCCCAGGAACTCACCGAGGCCACCGGTCGCGCCTGTCTGCCATGCGTCGCGGACGTCCGGCAGCCCGATCAGGTCGAGGCCGCGATCGACCGCACGATCGCGGAATTCGGGGCGCTCGACATCGTCGTGAACGGCGCCGCAGGGAACTTCCTCGCGCCCGCGGCGCAGCTCTCCTACAACGCGTTCAAGACCGTCCTCGAGATCGACACCATCGGGACGTACAACGTCACGCGCGCCGCCTTCGACCGCGCCCTCCGCGATCGCGGCGGCCACGTGATCAACATCTCCGCGACGCTCCACTACGCGGCCACCCCGATGCAGGTCCACGCGTCCGCCGCGAAGGCGGGCATCGACGCCATCACCCGAACGCTCGCGGTCGAGTGGGGTCCCCTCGGCATCCAGGTGAACGGCATCGCGCCCGGCCCCATCGACGGCACGGAGGGCATGAGCCGGCTGGCGCCGGGGGAGTTCCGCGACCGGTATCTGGCGTCCATCCCGTTGCGGCGATTCGGTACGGTGGAGGACATCGCACAGTGCGCGTTGTGGCTCGTCTCCGGCGCCGCCTCGTACGTCCACGGCGAGACGGTGGTGGTCGACGGAGGCGCGTGGCTTCCGGGATACGGCGCGCTGCTCGGCGGCTGATCCCATCGGCTGACACCATCGGCTGACACCATCGGCCGAGCCCCACGCGCCGCGCGCACGAGGAACGCCCACGCATGTCCGACTCGCCGATGCTCATGCTGCGGGCCCAGCTCCGCGCGCTGCAGTCCGCCCTCGATCCTCGACGCCCGCCGGCGCCCGCAGAGGTGAGGGCGTGGCTCGACGCGATGAGCCCGGGTGCCAGCCCCGGCCTCGACGTCCGGGCCATGCGGATCGAGGGCGCCCTCGATGGGTCGATGCCCGCGGTCGACGCCGAGTGGATCGTGCCGCGCGGCGCCGACCCGACCCTCCGGCTCGTGTACCTGCACGGGGGAGGCTACGTGGCGGGCTCTCCGCGCTCCCACCGCGGGCTGGCCGCGCGGCTGGCGAGGGCGGCCGGGTGCGTGGCGCTCGTGCCCGACTACCGCCTCGCGCCCGAGCACCCCTGCCCTGCGGCGATCGAGGATGCCCTGCGGGCGCTCGCCCACGTGTTCGATCATGGGCCCGACGGTCCGGCCCCCGCGGCGCGTGTCCTGCTCGCGGGCGATTCGGCGGGGGGAGGCCTGGCGCTCGCGACCGCGCTCGCCGCCCGGGATCGCGGCGAGCGCCTGCCCGCGCGGATGGCGACGCTGTCGGCGTGGACCGACCTCGCGTGCACGGGCGCGTCGATGACGTCCCGCGCGGAGGTGGAGGCGATGCTGCCCGTGCCGTTGATCCGCGACTGGCCCCGCCACTACCTCGGCGGACGCGACGCGACCGATCCGGCCGCCTCACCGCTCTACGCCGATCTGGCCGACCTGCCCCCGCTCCTCATGCAAGTCGGCGACGCCGAGGTCCTCCTCGACGACACCGTCCGGTTCGCCGCCAAGGCCGAGAAGGCCGGCGTCGACGTTCGAATGGAGGTCTTCCCGGAGGCCTTCCACGTGTTCCAGGCGTTCGCGGGATCGTTGCCCGAAGGACGCGCGGCCATCGCCTCGCTGGGGGCCTTTCTCGTCCGCTGACGGTCGCCCCGCGACGGCGCGGCCCCCCGCGCCTCGTCCTCGAGGTGCCCGGTCCCCCGCGGTCTCGCTTTTCCGCTACCTTGCGGCGAGGAGAACCGCGTGACCGACCGCACCGACGACGCCCCGAACCTGGCCATCTTCTGCGACTTCGAGAACGTCGCGCTCGGGGTACGGGATGCGAAGTACGACAGCTTCGACATCCAGCTCGTGCTCGAGCGCCTGCTCGACAAGGGAAAGATCGTCGTCAAGCGGGCCTACGCCGACTGGGATCGCTACAAGGCGGCCAAGCGGGGGATGCACGAGGCGAGCTTCGAGATGATCGAGATCCCCCACGTGAGCTACTCGGGGAAGAACTCCGCCGACATCCGGCTCGTCGTGGACGCGCTCGATCTGTGCTGGGTGAAGTCCCACGTCGACGTGTTCGTCATCGTCTCCGGGGACAGCGACTTCTCGCCCCTCGTGAGCAAGCTGCGCGAGAACAACAAGCGCGTCATCGGGCTCGGCGTGAAGAACAGCTCGAGCGATCTTCTGATCGAGAACTGCGACGAGTTCATCTACTACGACGATCTCGTCCGCGCGAAGCGCGATGCCAAGGCCCGCGAGGCGTCCGCCCGTCCCGGGCGCGGCCCTGCGCCCTCGCGCGGGCGCGTCGAGGAGCGGGCGCCGGTGTCCTCGCCGGGCGTGTCGGTGTCGCCTCCGAGCCCGGTCTCGGGCAACGCTTCGAGCGGCGATCGTGGTGTCCTGCCCGAGCGCGCCGCACCCATCGCTTTCGCAG
Source organism: uncultured Sandaracinus sp. (assembly GCA_903828805.1). Lineage (GTDB taxonomy): Bacteria > Myxococcota_A > Polyangia > Polyangiales > Sandaracinaceae > Sandaracinus. The sequence continues at coordinate 11,688 of CAIKNO010000616.1, forward strand.
GCGAGAGGTCGAGCACCCCGGGCGCGACGGCCGCCCCCTCGAGCGCCCAGGGGGTGCCGAGCGGCGCCCCCGAGAAGGCGGGCAGCGACAAGACCGAGGCCCAGCGGCAACTCGAGGCACTCGAGCTCGTCCTCGAGACGGTCGAGGCCCTCTTCCAGGACCGCGACGGCGCGGTCTGGGGCTCGATGGTGAAGCAGACCCTGAAGCGCAAGCGTCCGAACTTCTCCGAGCGATTCCACGGATACCGGACCTTCCACGACCTGCTCGAGGACGCGCACCGTCGAGGCCTGCTCGAGATGCACACCGACGAGAAGTCCGGCAGCTACGTCATCACCGCCTTCGGCCCCAACGCCTGAGACGGAGCCTTCACGGCGCGAACGGGCCGCCGCGCCTTCACGGCGCGAACGGGCCGCCGCGCCGCGCCTTCACGGCGCGAACGGGCCACCGCGCCTTCACGGCGCGAACGGGCCACCGCGCCGCGCCTTCACGGCGCGACGATGTCGATCTCCGCGAGCGGGACGCGAAGCGTCTCGACGCCCTCGTCGCGGGCCTCGACGAGCGTCCCCTGCGGGTCGCGCACCCGCAGCGAGATCCTCAGATGCATCGGGGTCGTGATCCCCTCCGGGATGACGATCGGCGTCGGGTCGCGCACGACCTCGCCCGGCTCCCATCGGGTCGTCGGGTACCGCGACTGCAGCGGAAAATGCCACGCGTGGAAGTGCGCCGGCAGCGCCACCCCGGGGTCGGCTTCGAGGTCGATGAGGAAGAACAGGTCGTCGGCGATCTCGCCCTCGACCCGGTAGAACGCCGTCAACGGGATGGTGTCGCCCGGATGGAAGACCGTGCGCGGCAGGTCGAGCCCGGCGAGGCGGAACATCCCGGGATAGAGCACGTCCGGACGGCGCGTGATGCCCGAGGGCACCCGCCGGAGTCGATGCTGCTCGACGAACGTGTCGGTGCGGTTCTCGGCCCGGCTCGCCCCGGCGACCCACGCCCTCAGCTCGCCGAGCATCGCGTCGGCCTGCGCCCGATGCACGTCCGACAGGTCGGTGCGCTCCGCGGGATCGGCCGACAGGTCGAAGAGCTGGAACGTGCCGTCGCGCACCCACCACATCAGCTTGCGGTCGCCCCGCCGCATGACCTTGATGTCGTAGGGAAACAGCCCGTCCGGCAGCAGCTCGGAGAAGATGGGCCGCGTCGCGTCGAGGGAGCGCTCCGCGGTCGCGATCGGCACCAGGCTCTGGCCCGAGAGGTCCCTCGAAGGCTCGATCCCCGCCAGGTTCATCAACGTCGGGGCGACGTCGAGCAAGCCGACCGCGCCGTCGATGCGCCGCCCCGGCACGCCCGGGATGCGGAGCATGAGCACCGAGCGGAGCTCCTCCTCGTACAGGGTGGTCGAGTGGCCGAAGACGCCGTGCTCGCCGAACCCTTCCCCGTGGTCCGACGCGAGCACCACCACCGTGCGGTCGGTGACGCCATGCTCCTCGAGCGCGTCGAGCAAGCGCTGGAACTGCGGATCGGCGAGTCCGATCTCGGTGTCGTAGCGATCGACCTCGTCCGGCCCGTACACCGACGGCACGCCGTCCTGCAGGTAAGGGACGTGGCAGTTGTAGAGGTGGACCCACAGCAGCCACGGCTGCGCGCCTTGCGTCAGTTCACGCAGCACCGGCAGAGCGAGGTTCACGGCGCGGTCCCGCGGCGGGTCCGGGACCTCGACCTGCTGCACCTGCTGGAACCCCTGGAAGAACCCCTCCACGCGGCGGAAATAATCGGTCGCCACCACGGCGCGGGTGGCGTACCCGCCGCGGTCCCGCAGCACCTCCGCCGCCGTGACGTTCTCGGGGAGCAGCGCCGGCCACAAGTACTCCGGCCCGAACGCGATCTCGGAGGCGTGGTTGCCGGACCACATCGAAGGGATCGAGCGGAGCGAACGCGAGGACTGGGGGACCACGTCCGCGAAGTCCACCGCGCTGCGGGCGAACGCGTCGATGTGCGGGGACGTCGGCCGCTCGTACCCATGCACGCCGAGGTGCCCGCGGTGCAGGGCATCGATGGTGACGACGAGGAAGTTCGGCCGCGTCAGGCCCGCCGGTGCGCGTCCGAACGCGCCTCGACCCCGCGCCGCGACGACGGGCGTCCCGTCGCCGGCGAAGCAGTCCTGATCGATGCCATCGCCCTCGGGATCGAGCGCCCCGGGATGCACCGCGGGGTCGGCGTCGTCGCAGTCGCCCCCACCGAACGCACGCGCGTACCGGTCACCGTCCCAGTCGCTCCAGGACTGCAGCGTGCGCACCACGCGGCGCCCGACCACGCTCCGCTGCTCGACGACGCTCCGCACGCGGTTGGAGAGTCCGAACGTCGCGGCGCTCGCGAGCCCCGACCCCAGCGCGAGCGCGGTCGCGAACGCCGCGAGCGCGCGCAGGCGCATCGGACGCGCGCGCATCAGGGGGCCCGCGAGCGACACGCGGAGCGCGAGCCACATGAGCGCCCCGAGCGGCGGCCAGGCGAGCGCAGCCGCGCCGTACACCAGCGCCAACTCCGGTCGCGACGCCAGGCCGACACCCACGAGCGCGCCGGACGCGGCCAGGCCCAGCACCGAGGCGGCCGCCGGCGTGGCGAGGCGCCCGAGACCGAACGCCGCGCGCCGCAGCGCGGAGGACACGAACGACCGAACCAGCGAGCCCACCGCGACCGCCCCGACCGCGACGACCCCGAGCACCGCGCCGGCGAGGTCCGGTCGGTGAAAGCGCGACGTGAAGTCCACGTGCGCCAGCCCCACGGCCGCGCCGACCGCGAGCGCCGCTGTGGCGGTCCCGACCGCCCGCGCGAGGCCGGCCGGATCCGGCGTCGTCCAGAACGCCCGGGACCCCAGTCGACCGAGCGTCGTGGCGAAGCCCGGCACCCGACGGAGCGCCGCCCCGAGCGCCCAGACGAGCACGGCGAGCACGGGCCCCAGCACCGCGTAGAGCGCGAGCAGGTGAAGCCCGGCGGCGCTGAACTGCATCGGATCGACGCGCGGCGCGACGTCCCGGAACGCCGCCTGCACCACGTCCGCCACGGCCATCGCGCATGCCCACGCGAGGGCGACGAGCACGTGGAACGCGAGGGTCGGAGGCTGCGGCTGGGGCCGTCGAGTTGCCACGGAGTCGAGCACGGAAAGAGGGCGGTTCGGGGAGGCCTGCGGGTCTATAGCACGCGGCCGCTTCCCCCCGACCGGCCGCGGTTCCGCGTGCTATCGTCGCGCGCTTTCATGACCGAACCGCGCATCCTGATCGTCACGCCGACGTACAACGAGCGAGAGAACCTGGAACGCTTCGTCGAGAGCGTGCTGCGCTGGGTCCCCCAGGCCCACCTGCTGATCGTCGACGATGCCTCGCCCGACGGAACCGGCGACGTCGCCGACCGCCTCGCGGCCGCCGATCCCCGCGTGAAGGTCATGCACCGCGCGGGCAAGCTCGGCATCGGCACCGCGTACGTGCAGGCGTTCCAGCGCGGGCTCGAGGAGGGCTACGACCTCCTCTTCGAGATGGACGCCGACCTCTCGCACGACCCGTGTCATCTGCCCGCCTTCCTGAAGGCGTTCGAGCGCGGCGCGGACGCCGTCATCGGCTCGCGCAACGTGCCCGGCGGCGGCGTCACCGGATGGGGCGTCGGACGGCATTTCCTGAGCAAGGGCGGCTCGCTCTACAGCCGCTCGATCCTCGGCCTGCCGGTGAAGGACCTGACCTCCGGCTACAAGGGGTTCCGCGCCGCGGTGCTGCGGGGCATCGACCTCGCGACCGTCCGCTCCGAGGGGTACTCGTTCCAGATCGAACTGACCTTCCGGGCGATGCGCCGCGGCTTCCGGGTCGTGGAGGTGCCGATCCACTTCGTCGACCGCTCCCATGGCCAGTCGAAGATGTCGAGCCGCATCTTCCTCGAGGCCATCACGATGGTCTGGAAGCTGCGCTTCGAGGGCGGCCGGGGCTGAGACGGGCGTGCCCGGCGCACCCTCTCCGTCCGAGCGGTTCCTGGCCGCGCTCGCGCCCCTCTCGCTGGTGGTCTTGGCCTGCGCGCAGCTCTGGCCTGGCCTCTCGGCCGGCCTCTCGCCGCCCATCGGGTGGGACCACGGCGCGCACCTCGGAAAGGCCATGCTCACGTGGCGCGAGGTGTGGCCTTCGCTGCGGGGCTGGACCGACCAGATCGAGGCCGGCGTTCCTCTCCACACGCTCTACACGCCGACCGGCACGCTGTGGATCCTGCTCTTCCGCTGCGTCACGCCGATGCTCGCGTGGCATCAGACCTACGCGCTCGCGTTCACCGGCTTCCGCGCGCTCGTCGGTCTCTCGGTGTACCGCCTCGCGCGGGTCAGCGGCGCCGGGGTGCTCGGCGCGCTCGCGGCCGGCGCGCTCGCGCTCGCCGACGAGGGCGACCACAGCGAAGGCGGGTGGTTCTACGACGTGCAGTTCGGCGTCTGGCCGATGTCGTTCGCGATGTGCGTGTTCTTCCTGGGGCTGGCGGACCTGCTCCGCTACCTCGACGGAGGCGCGCGCCGGCACGGCGCCCGCGCGATGCTCCTGCTGGGGGTCGCCCTCTTCTCGCACCAGGCGAGTCTTCTGGCACTGGGTGCCACCTTGCCATCGCTCGTGGTCGCCCGGACCATCGAGCGGACGGGGCTCCGACGGGACGTGGCCCGCCTCGCCGCGGTGCTCGGCGTCGCGCTGCCCATCGCGTGCTGGTGGATGCTCCCGATGCTCGCGCTCTCGGCGTGGATGGACGACCACGGGCAGCTCTATCGGAGCGCGCCGGACATCGGCGCCGCGCTGGCCGAGGGCCGCGGGGTGCTTCGCGGCGGGCCCTGGGTCGGCCCCCTCGTCGGGCTCGGGCTCGCCGCCGGGGCGCTCGGCCGCGGTCACCGCCGCGGGCTGGCCCTCGGCGCGCTCGTCGCCATGCTCATCGCCACGCCGGGGTGGTTGCTCGAGCTCGACGCGGTGCGCTTCCTTCCGTCGCTCGGCCGCATCGTCTTCCCTCGGATGATGATGATCGCCAAGCCGCTGATGTTCGCCCTCGCAGGCTTCGTGGTGCACGACGTCGCGACACGGCTCGCACCGGGGCTCCGCGCGTCGGCCTCGACGTGGACGGGCCGCGCCGGCCTCGGGATCACGGCGGCCCTCGCCGCGCCGTTTCTCGCAGGCGCCCCGGGCGCCCTCCACACGGCGCTCGTCCAGCGCGACACCGTCACCACGAGCAGCCTGCCCGACTGGGACGACCGCCAGGCCGCGTGGGCGTGGCTGCGCGCGCGGCCGAGCGCCCCGTTCTTCCGCGTCCTGTCGCTCGACGACACGACCCATCTGCCCCAGGCCGCCCCCGCCTTCTCCGGCCATCCCGGTCTCGTGCACGGCGTGCTCGTCGGCGAAGCGTTCCGCAACACGGTCGACAGCCTCGACCCTGCGACGCTGCGAGAGGTCAACGTCCGCTACGTCGTCACGGCCGGTCTGCCGCCCGGCGCGCTGCGACCCGCGACGCACGAGGTCGCCCGCTTCGGTGCGCAGGGGATCTTCGAGCTCGACGGGTGGTCGGGCGCGGTCGCGGTCGCTCCCGGGGCACCCGCGCAGCCGCGGGTGCAGCACCTCGAGCGGGAGCGCGTCGTGGTCTCGCCGGAGGGCGCGCGGACCGTCGTGGTGCGGCGCGCGTTCTCGCCCGGATGGCGCGCCACCGTCGACGGGGTGGAGGTGCTGATCCTCCCGCACGAAGTCCCGGGCAGCGCGCGGCTGCGGCTCATGCGCGTCGAGCTCCCGGCGGGCGCGGCGTCGCTGACCCTGATCCACCGCGGAGTCCGCGCACCGATGGCCGTCGGCTTCGCGCTCACGGCCCTCGGACTCTTCGCGGTGCTGCTCTTCGCGACCTGGCCGCGATGGCCGGAGGCCTTCCGCCAGCGCGTCGACGCGGCCCTGCACGGCGCCCGAAGCCGGGTGCCGGCCCCCCTCGTGCGCCACGCGCACCACCTCGCGCTCGCGGCGCCGGTCCTCGCCCTCGGCGCGCTCGCGCTGCGGGGTGCCGCGGGCCATCACTTCGCGTTCGATCTCGACCGGGCCACGGTCTCGCTCCGGCATGCGGACGGCCGCATCGAAGCCTGCGTCGACGCGCCCGCCGAGGGGCGCGGGTGGGCGTGTGCATCCGCGCCGCGAGCGTCGGTTCGCCGTGTCAGCCAGATCGTGGACGGCTGGTTCCGGGGATGCATCACGGCCCCGCCTCCTGCCGCGGGCGGCACGCTGGTCATCGAGTGGCCCGAAGCCCCCCTGGGCAGCTCGCTACGATTCGGCGCCGGCGTCGGCGACGACGCGCACATGGACGGCCTCGGCGACCCCGTGTCCGTCGCGGTCATCGTCGATGGGCACGAGCAGACGCGGCTCTCGGTCCCGGGCGGTCGGGCCTGGCTCGCAGCGGACGTCGGGACCCCTGCAGGCACGCACGCGCTCCGCGTCGAGGTCGCATCAGAGCAGGTGCGCTCCGTTCCTCTCTGCTTCGACGCGATCGCTCGCTGAGCGCCAGGGTCGAGCACGGAGCGCACGCCACGCAGGTGGCGTTCGAGGTCGCCAGGCCGATCGAAGCCACGGCGGCCGGTCGAAGGCGACCTCGAGGCTCGCCGCGGAGTCCGTGGACGTGCCCGCCACGCTCGACCTACCCTCGCAGGATGCGGAGGATGCGGAGGCTTCGGACGCTCGCAGCGGTCGTGTCCGTCTGGGCCCCCCTCGGGTGCGGCGTACCAGGCGGCGAGGCACTGGACGGGGGCGCGGCGTGGGATGCCGGTTCGAGCGACCGCGAGGCAGGGTCGAACGACGCCGACGCCGGAGACGACGCGGGCGCCAGCGACATCGACGGAGGCGCCAACGATGCCGACGCCGGAGCCGACGCGGGCGCGAACGATGCCGACGCCGGGGCCGACGCGGGCGCGAACGACGCTGGACTCCGCACGACCGTCGGAACGTGGCGTGTGTGGGTCTGGAACGTGGCGGGCCACCTGCTGCATGGCGGCTCCACGACGGATGGCCTCGTGGAGGCCGCGGTCTCTTCGATCCGAGCCCGGGACGCGGACCTGGTCGGCTTCAACGAGCTCTGCTTTTCGCAGTACCGCGCGCTCCAGAGCGGACTGCGCGCCGCGGGGTGGCCGGCCGACCCCGCCAACTTCTCCCGCTTCTCCGAGACCCGCGCCCCGCGCGCCGAGGTCTGCGCGGGCACGGCGTTCGGCAACGCCATCTTCAGTCGCCGCCCGCTCGGGGCCGTGGACGACGTCACGCTGCCGTCGGACGGATCGGTCGAGCATCGCAGCTTGCTCTGCGCGCCGCTCCTGGCGCAGCCGCACCTCCGCTTCTGCGCGACCCACATCACCACGTCGAACGAAGTCGGCCCGGACGGGTTCGCCGCCAACGTACGCCAGCTTCGCGCGGTGCTCACCCAGCTCGAGGCCTATCACGCCCGCGGCGACACCGTCCTCATCGGGGGCGACTTCAACGCACAGCCGAGCTACGCGCGCCTCGACCGCTTCTACGCGCCCAGCCTCGCGACGCCGGTCAACGACAACAACCTGGGTCGATACCGTGAGCTCGACGACGACGACACGGCGCAGTGCCTGGGATACGGGGAAAGCACGACGGAGGGGAGCTCGGTCGACCCGTGCGGACGGGCCGGGGTGAAGATCGACCTCCTCTTCGTCCGCGAGAGCGCGCTCGCAGGCCCCTACGAGGCAGACTCCCTCGCCATCTCGGACGGCTGCGGCGGACCGTGCTCCGACCACCGCATCCTGGTCGGCTCGGCGATGGTGTCCGTGCGCGAGTGACGCCGTCGCCTTCAGTAGCTTCGCATCGTGTCGCACTCGACGTTCGCGCCGGAGGTCGTCCCGAGCCACGCGACGAAGCGCTCGTAGAAGCCGATCCGGTCACGCACTCGGTCGCTCGTCGGCACGCCGCACTCGAGCCCCCCGTTGATGATGTTGATGGTCATGCCGAAACCCGGCGCGCGACCGGCGGCGGCGTCCGCAGCGCTCGGCGCCCAGGTTCCGCTCATGACGTCGTGCGCGGAAGGCTTCGGCGACTGCGCGGTCATCCAGAACCACAGCGCCGTGCGGAAGGCCGTGACGCCGTCGGAGACCACGAGGTCTGGATTCCCGAGGAGGTCGAGCCCGAGGGCCTCCCCGGCCTGACCGTAGTTGTAGTTCCACGAGAGCTGGAGAGGTCCTCGACCGTGGTAGGTGCGCCCCGGCGCGCACGGGTAGCGGGCGCTCGACGCGTCGCAGTACGCGACGCACGCGCCCGACTCGCAGCCGACCTCTTGAACGAAGTAGAGGCCCCACGCGAAGCGCCCGCCCGGCGCCGTGTCCCAGCCGCCCGTCGTCTCGTGCGCGATGTTCGCGAGGAACGCGGCGCACTCCCGGAGTCGCGTCTCGGCGCTGCCCACGGCGCAGAACGCCGGGTAGTACGCCGCGGCCGCGACGAGCGCGTCGTGGGTGTAGAGGGCGTTGCGCTCGGGGAACATGGCGTCCCACAGCGCGCTCGGAACGACCTCCGCGAAGCCGCCCGCGCCCACCCCCGCGTCGCCCGCGCTCGCCGCATCGGGGACACCGACGGAGGCACCGTCCGGGCCCCCGCGCCCGGCATCCGAAGGCCCGCCGCCCCCATCGAGACCGGGCCCACCCGCGTCCGCGCCGGGCACGCTCCCGTCGGCTCCGGCGTCGTCGCGCACCCCGGCGTCCGTCTCGAGCGCAGGCATGCTCGGCGCCGCGCATCCAGCGAGCGCGAGCCCGATCCCGGCGATGGTGAGCGTGCCTGCCCCGCGTCGTGAACTCGAGCGCCTCATCGCGCGAGCTTGCCGCTCCGCGGAGCCGAACGCGAGCGCCGAGCGAAAGCTCCCATCCCGTCCACGCCCAAGGTCCGCCCGCAGCGCACGGTGCGCGTTCTGCGCTGCGCGGGCTCATTCAGCGGTCGAAGTAGCGATCCCGGTCGAAGTCTCGATAGGTCGTCGAGAGGGTCTCGTAGCGGACCACGAAGAGCGCTCCGAGCACCACCACGAGCGCCAGGCCCGCGGCGACCGCGGCCCGCGCCCAGCCGAGCCATGCCCGTCCGAACGCCTGATGGAGCGCGAAGGGCGCGAGCCCGAGCGCGAGCGCGACCGTCACCTCGCGGCGGATCTCCGCCCAGTGCGAGGGATCCTTCGCAAACGCGGGATCCATCGAGAAATTGAGCGAGTAGAAGACGAGCACGAACAGGAAGACCGCACCGCGGAAGAGGTCCGGGGCCTTCCACAGGTCGGCGAGGAAGCGCCCCGACGCGAGGCAGAGGAAGGGCAAGAGCGGCGTCACGTACCAGCCGAACGTCCACGTCCCGCTGCCGAGCGCGATGGCCGCGAGGTACGTCATCAGCGGGACGGCGAGCACGGCCCGGTCGCGCCCCGCGCGCCCGCTCAGCCCCGCGGCTGCGCCGAGCCACAGGAAGAGCAACCATCCTCGCCCGATGAGGCTGTGGTTGATGAGCGGGCTGTCGAAGAAGCGCAGGAAGATGTTCCAGTGCACCGCGCGCCCGCTCTGCAGGCCCTGCGTGTACGCGAACGCGCTCCAGTCGATCGACGCCCCGAAGAGCGGCAGCAGCGCGGCCGTCAGCGTCGAGACCACCGCCGCGAGCACGAAGTCCCGCGCCCGGGCCTCGCGCGCGACGAGGATGAGCAACGAGAGGACGAACGCCGCGCCCGTCACCTTCGCGAGCGGTGCGAGTCCGGCGAGGACCGCGGCGAGCACGAGATGCCGCCGCGTGCGCGCGTCCCGCCACACCACGAACGCGAGCACCGAGCCGACCCCGAGCGCGGTGACCAGCACGTCTTCCTTCACGACGCGCGTCTGCAACGCGATCCACGGGAGCGCGGCCCACAGCAGCGCCCCGAACCAGGGCGCGGGGCCGAGCGGGTCGAGGCGCCGGCCGAGCATGATCATCAGCAGCAGCGTCAACGCGGAGAGCGCGATGGGCACGACGCGCGCGTGCGCGAGGGGGACCTCGAGGTGGCTGCGCGCGCCGCCGAGATGCCCCGCGGCACCCGCCAGCAGATGCAGCAGCGGCGGGTGCTCGAAGTACGGCGTGACGACGTGGTAGGTCCGATCGAAGTACTGGGGCGTCTCGATGGTGCCGTGCCCGTGCGCCGCGTACTCCGCCCACCACAGCGTGATGCCGCGCGTGGTTCCGTCCTCGAGCAGCGAGTACCCGTTCCAGATGGCGAAACGCTCGTCGTCGTTCTCCCGGAAGTCCGGCATCACGTCGGCATCGAACCCGCGCATGCCCACCCCGAGCAGCACGATCGCGGCCGTGGCCAGCGCGCCCACGCGCGCGCCGCGCGCCAGCCCTGGCGTGGCCTGAACGATGCGAAAGGCCTGGATGGACGCGGCCAGCGCGGTCAGCAGCGCCGCCGCCCAGAGCGCCACGCGCAGCTTCGGCCACGAGCCCTCGAGGGGCACGAGCGCCGAGGCCGGGACCGGCTCTTGCGCGTGCGCAGATCCGCCCCACGTCAGCACGAACTCCGAAGCAGGACGGAACCGTCCGCGCCAGTCCGCCTCCAGGCGATGCCAGCCCGCGCCGACCCGCTCGTCCGCACGCACCACGCGACCGTCGATCCGCAGCTCGGTGGTGTCGGTGCTCTGCACCGCGAGCACCCGCCCCCCCGACGGCACGAGCAAGCGCGCCCTCAGGGTCGCGTCGAGCGCAGGCAGCGCGGAGGGCATCGCGAAGCGCCGGAAGTCCCACCGTTGCACGTAGCGGGCGAGCGCCCGTTGCTCGTTCGGAAACGCGACGCGATGCTCGGTGGAGCGCGCCATCTCCGTGCGCACTCCGTCCTGCGTGACGTACCAGGAGACCGTCCAGCCATGCCGCGCGAAGCGGTCGGCGGTCGCGCCGGCCCCGACCACGACGAGGCCTGCGAGCAGCGCGGCGACGAGCGCACGCCCTGTGCTCGTGGGTCTGGGCGTCGCGAGGGGCTCGGGGCGACCCGGACCCTCGGAGCCCGGAACGCCCTCGGACGGCCCCCGCGGGACCGCGCCGGTCGAGCCGGGACCGCTCGAGGCTTGACCGGTCATCGAGGCCGGCCCGGTCGAGCCAAGCCCGGTCGAGCCCAGCCCGGTCGAGCCAAGCCCGGTCGACGCCGGCCCGGCCATCGAGGCCTCACGCGCCCGTGGCGCGGGGCACCGCGCGGCCGCCGGCCTCGATGAGCGCTTCCTCGCCGTGGGTGCCGGCCTCGATGTACGTCGCGTCCTGGTTCACGCGCCAAGGATCGTACTTCGCGACGCCCGACACGATGTTCTCCACCGTCAGCATCGCGGTCATCATCGAGTGGTCCTGGTTGTTGTAGCGGTGCATGCCGTTGCGGCCGACGAGATGCAGCCCCGGCAGGTCCCGCTCGACCACGTCGCGCACGGTCGCGACGTGACGCGCGTACGCGTCGTCGTAGACCGGATACGCCTTGGGCTGGCGGACGACGCAGCCGTCGAACACGTCCTCGGCGCGCCCGAGGCCGAGCTGGCCGAGCTCCTTCTTCGCGAGCGCGATGAGCTCCGCGTCGCTCGAGTTCCAGAGGCCGTCGCCCTCGAAACAGAAGTACTCGAGTCCGTAACAAGCCGTGCCCGCATCCGGGACCATCTCCGGGGACCACGCCTTGAAGTTCTGGATCCGCCCGACCTTCACGTACGGCTCCTGGATGTAGATCCAGTTGTCGTCGAAGGCGTCGCGGTCACGCACCATCAACGCCACCGTGAGGAAGTCGCGGTACCGCAGGCCCTTGGCCGCCTCGAGCAAGGCGGGCGCGGGTGCGGGATCGATCGACCCGACGATGTCGCGGATCGACGCGCTCGTGATGACGTGCTGGGCCGAGAGGGCCGCCTCCCGACCATCCTGCTCGTAGTGCACCGTCCACACGTCGTCTGCGCGGACCATGCGCGTGACGCGCGCGCCCATCCGGACCTCACCGCCGAGGGCCTTCACCTTCTCGGTGCAAGCGTCCCAGAGCTGGCCCGGTCCCTTCCTCGGATAGCGGAACTCGTCGATCAGGGTCGTGTGCACCTGATCGCGCCCCGTCGTGCCCTTGCGGCCCGGCAGGCTCGCCTTCATCGCCTCGAGGACGGCCGTCCCGAGCGAGAGGCTCTTGATGCGCTGGGCGGCCCAGTCGGCGCTGATCTCGCTGCACTTCATGCCCCACACCTTCTCGGTGTAGTGCTTGAAGAAGATCTCGTAGAGGCGCCGACCGAACTGGTTGCGGACCCAGTCCTCGAAGTTCTGCGGGTCCTCGATCGGGCGGGCGCGGGCGTGGGCGAACGAGAGCATGCACGCGGCGCTCTCCACGGGCCCGAGGCGCAGCAGCGCCTCGACGGGCTTCAGCGGGTACGAGAAGAACCCGCCTCGGTAGAAGATCCGCGACTTGCGCGGCCGGAGCAGCATCTCTTCGGGCAGCACGCGGGTCCAGAAGTCCTCGACCTCGCGGGACTTCGAGAAGAACCGGTGCCCCCCGATGTCGAAGTGGTAGCCCTTGTACTCGACGGTCCGCGAGATGCCGCCGACGTAGCGCGGGTCTGCCTCGAGCACGATGGGGTGCCACCCCTTCTCCGCGAGGAGAAGCGCAGCCGTCAAACCCGCGGGGCCGGCGCCCACGATCACCACGTCGCGTTGCGACGAACCGTTCTCGTTTCCGCTCACGAGTCTTGCCAATCTCCGGGTGCCCGCGCCTGCGGGCGGCGGGACGCTAGCACGCGGAGCGCCCCCCGGAAGGGGCTTCGGCGCAGCGCGACCGCCCCGCGCTCAGCCGCCGGGCGTCGCTCGGTCGGGCCCGTCCGCGGCCGGACGGGCGGACCGTCGGGCCGACCTCGCAGCACGGGCTCTGCGCGCCGCACGCGTCCGCAGCGCACGGTCGCGCGCCACGCTCCGCCGGATCGCCACCCTCTCCGCCGGCGCGGGCGCCGGGACCCACGCGTGGAACGGCGGCTCGTCCTCGCACCGGGGGCGGTCGTCGGGGGCGCAGTACACCCGCACGTGAAAGTGATCGTCGTGTCGCCCACCGCGGCGGGGCTGCCCCATCACGAGAGCGGCCCGCTCCACCAGAGACGCCGGCGCGCCGATGCGCGCGGCGTGATCCAGCAGCCGCTGGCGCAGCCCGCTGGCGACGAACACGTGCTGCACCGGCACGTCCGCCTGCCCCACCAGCGACGCGACGACGGTCCAGTTGCGCGCGTCGTCGAAGCGCAGCGAGGGGTCGCGCCGGGAGGTCCCATCAGCCCGAAACGCGACGAAGGCCTCGGGTGCGCGCGGCTGCCCCGCCGCGTCGGTGACGAAGAACCCCACGTCGGCGTCGCGGCCGTTGCGATGCGAGCGGTGCGGTCGCAGGCGCCCTCCCCGCGGTCCGGAGAGGTCGCCGACCGTGAGCCGTGCGCCGGGATGGGCCGCCGCCACGTCGTGGGAGACCCGCGCGAGAAGCCCGACGAGCTCGTCGGTGCCGTGGTGCTCCGCGGAGCCCGGTTGCCTCAATCGCAGGTGCTCCGACTCGCGCAGCGGCGCGCCGAAGAGCAGCCGCCCGCGGTTGTGTCGCCCGACCGAGACGCTGCCGCCCGGCGGAGGCGTCGCGGCGATCTCGGCGACGGCCGCCGGCCCTCGACGTGCCCGCGGCCGCACTCTCCTGGCGGAGGCGCTCCGGTGGGACGCCCCCGCGGCGCGGCCGGTGCGCCGCGAGGTCGACCCCGCCGAGGTCGACCCCGCCGAGGTCGACCCCGCCGAGGTCGACCCCGCCGAGGTCGACCTCGCCGACGAGGACCGTGCGCGCCCCGACGCAGCCCCACGCTGCGCGAGGGCCGAAGGGGCGAGCGCAAGCCCCGAGAGCACCAGACACGCGACGACGAGGAGTCGACCGCAGAGGGAGATGACGAGGCCCACGGTCGACGCACGGTAGCGCGCCGGGGCGCGGACTGACAACGCGCGCGGTGCACGGGCTGGCCCGGGGTCCGCGCGGACGATCCGCGCCCGTCCCCTCGGACCGAACGGGCCCACGGCGCAGCGCGCAGACCGCGTTCCTCGTCAGCTGAGCGCGCCCCGCGCGATGACGATGCGCTGGATCTCGCTCGTGCCCTCGTAGATCCGCGACACGCGCACGTCGCGCAGGTGTCGCTCCACGTCGTACTCGCGCACGTAACCGTAGCCGCCGTGCACTTGGAGCGCGCGGTCGCAGACCTTCCACGCGTTCTCGCTCGACCACAGCTTGGCCATCGCGGCCTGCTGCGAGAAGGGCTTGCCCTCTTGCTTGAGCCACGCCGCCCGGAGCGTGAGCAGGCGGGCGACGTCGAGCTCGGTTCGGCTGTCGGCGATCATGAACTGGATGGCCTGCTTGTCCGCGAGGGGACCGCCGAACGCGCTGCGCTGCTGCGCGTAGGCGACGGCCTTCTCGAGCGCGGCCTCGCCGATGCCCAGCGCCTGCGACGCGATGCCGATGCGACCTCCATCGAGCGCCATCATCGCGATCTTGAAGCCCCCGTTCTCCTGACCGAGCAAGGCGTCGGAAGGCACCCGGCAGCCCTCGAAATGCAGCGCGGTCGTGCTCGACCCGCGCAGCCCCATCTTGTCCTCGTGGTGTCCCACCGAGAGGCCAGGCGTATTCGCGTCGACCGCGAACGCGCTGATGCCGCGGGTCCCCGGACCGCCGGTCCGCGCCCACACCACGAACACGCCCGCGAAATCGCCGCTGGTGATCCACTGCTTGCTGCCATCGAGGACCCAGCCGTCGCCGTCGCGGCGCGCCGTCGCCCGCATCGCGCCGGGGTCGCTGCCGGCCTCGGGCTCCGAGAGCGCGAACGAGCCCGCGACCAGCGAGCCATCGCAGAGGCGCGGCACGAATTCCTGCCGCACCCGCTCGGTGCCGAACGCGGCGAGCACCTCGGCCACCATGTTCGAGACGGCCATCGTCACCGCCGTCGAGGCACAGGCCCGCCCGATCTCGGTCATCGCCAGCGAGTAGGCGATCGTGCCCGCGCCCGCGCCTCCGAGGGACTCCGGGACGTTCACCCCGAAGAGCCCGAGATCCGCGAGCCCCTTGAGGATCTCGCGCGGGATCGCCGCGTCCCGGTCGATGTCCCGCGCCCGCGGGAGGATGGCGCGCGTCGCGAAGTCGCGGGCCGCCTCTTGCACCATGCGCTGCGTCTCGTCGAGTTCCCAGTCCATCGTCTGCCTCTCGCTGTCAACGAAGCTCGAACGTGACCTTCGCCGCGTAGCTGCCCGGGTCCGGCATCGCCCACCCGCGCACGCCGTCGGCGACGCAATCGAGGGCCGCAAGGGACTCGGCGTCCGGCGCGCTCGCCCCCGCGCTGAGCACGCGGCCGCCCGGCGCCACGTAGGCCGTCACCCGCAGCCCCGCCCGACCGCAGCGCGCGCGGAGCGCGTCGCCGCCCGCCGTCAGCGCCGAGGCCACGCGGCTCGGCTCCCACGCGAGCGGCGCCCGCACGTCGTCCGGCGGATCGAACGAAAATCCCCAGCTGAACTCCGCCTCGCCGCCCCTGGGCCGCGGGAATCGGGCGCGGGACGCGACCTCGAGCACGCAGCGCTCCGCGGCGCGGTCGCCGAGCGTCGTGGCGCTCGGGTACACCCAGAGCACGGAACCGTCCTCGCGGATGCGGAACGAGAGACGCACGTCGCCGCCGAGGAATTCGACCTCTGCGAGGCGCGGCTCGAGGCAGCGCATGAACTGGTTCATCCGGGGCTCGAGCGCGCCGACGACCTGGTCCTGGCGAATCGTCCCCATCAGGCCCGTGATCTGGGGACCCGACGTCGGGTCGACCGGCCTCCGGACCTCGCTGCCCTGGGTCGACGTCGCGTCGGACCGCGGACCGATCTCCTGGGCGGGCGCGCCGCCGCAACCTGCGAGCGCGACGACCATCGCCGCCGCGAGCGCGCGCCCGCAGCGCGCCGTACGGGCGTGGAACGCGCTGGCATGCGGGACGGGGGTCTTCGGGGCCTGAGGGCGCATCGACTCAGCCCTTCAGGGTGTTGGCCGCGATGACGATCCGCTGGATCTCGCTGGTGCCCTCGTAGATCTCGGTGATCCGGGCGTCGCGGTAGTGCCGCTCGACGTCGTACTCGGTGGAGTATCCGTAGCCGCCGTGGATCTGGATCGCCTGGTGGGTGATCCGCGTCGCCGCCTCGGACGCGAAGAGCTTCGCCATCGCCGACTCCTTGGAGTGGCGCAGCCCCTTGTCCTTCATCCACGCCGCGCGGAGCGTGAGCAATCGGGCCGCGTCGAGCTCCATCGCCATGTCGGCGATCTTGAACTGGATGGCCTGCTTCTCGGA